>NZ_LR217739.1:0-300000 GCF_900699035.1 Buchnera aphidicola (Cinara piceae) | reverse complement strand
AGTAAGAAAAAAAAGATTATTGTGTTATTGATATTTATCCCGCATTAACATGCAAATACGAAGAAGTTATTATTGATTTAACAGATAATAATTTTATTTCTCATGATATTCGTCCTTTAGTGAATATTTTTATTAGAATAATTGTTAAATAAGATTATATTCATGAGAAAGGTGATAGTGGGGAGGGGATAGATTACAATTTAGTGATTTTTTTAAAAAAAATAATAATGAAATATTAATTGATTTTTGGGCGCAAGCAGATATTTGTATTACTCTTGTTTTTTTATTTGAAAAATCTTCTACTACTGGTAGTTTTATTTTTGTTTTAAGTTCTATTTGGTTTGAAATTTTATTTCATGAGACCGGTAGATAATGGATTAGAAGGAGATTTTGTTCATAAAAAAATATCTATTTTTTCTAAAAAATTGGAAAAAAAAATTTGCTTTTTCATTGTATACTGTGGTTGATAATTCTACTCTTTTTATTTTTATGGGATTAATCAATATTGATGATGGAGAGCGCGAGGTCAATATAAAATATTAATTAAAAAAAGGAATTTTGAAATCTTTTTTATAAGAAAAGTTGAATGCTCATTTAATGAATTGTAAAAGTACTAAAAATGGAAGAAAAGAATCATATGAGCATCTTCCAATGCCATGTATAGCTGGTAAAGATAAATATACAGATATTATTAAGAGTTTAGAATATGTTTTTATATATGCAGTTAATTTTAGTGGAAAGGAAGTAGATATTACTTTAGGAAATTTTATTTTTTTTACTTCCGGTACATATACTATGAAAAATAGTAAAATTCTTTATTCTATAAAAGGAGTTATATTAATTGGATCTGGTTTAGAGATTATACAATTTATATCTGTGATTGGAGATAATGTAAATATAGATAGTAGATTAGTTTTTTATAGTAAAAATGGGCAAACTATTTCTGTTGATATAGGTTAACCCTGTTATTAAAGTAAATAAATTAACAATCAATAATATATTATATAATAAATATATATTTTGCAGTCAATTTAATAATATTATGACTGCATAATTTATGTAAATAAATTAAATTATTAATTATTTAAATTTTTTATAATTTATAAAATAAATATATACATTTTTATATTATTTATTTTAAATTTTCTTTTATACGAGCAGATTTTCCTTTACATTTACGTAAATAATATAATTTTGCTTTTCTAACTAACCCAGTTTTTATGATCTTTATTTTATTTATATTTGGTGAATGAACTAAAAAAGTTCTTTCTATGCCTTCTCCATTCGATATTTTACGGATAGTAAATGATGAATTAAGGTTTCTATTTCTTTTAGAAATTACTATTCCTTCAAATGATTGTATACGTTTTTTATTTCCTTCTAAGATCCATATTTTTACTAAAAGAGAATCCCCTGCTTTAAACTGTGGAATATTTTTTTTTTTATATTCATTTTCAATTATTTGGATATGATTGTTCATATTTTAATTTCTCATATAATTAACTTTAAAATATATATTAATATTATTATTTTTTATTTTTTTTATTTTTTAATAAATCAGGTCTTTTTAATAAAGTATTTTTTAATGAGTGTTTTAATCTCCATTCTTTAATTTTTTTATGATTACCTGATAATAAAATTGAAGGAACGATATGATTCGCTATATTTTTTGGTCTTGTATAATTTGGACAATCTAGTAAATCATTATTAAAGGATTCTTCAATTAAGGAATGTTTATTATTTAATACTCCAGGTATAGATCGTGTAATAGCATCTATAAATATCATGGCTGGTAATTCTCCTCCAGTTAATACAAAATCTCCAATTGACCATTCTTCATCAACTTGTGTTTGTATGAATCTTTCATCAATTCCTTTATATCGTCCACAAATAAATATTAAATGTTTTTTTTTAATGAAATATTTTATATGATTATGTTTTAATACTTTTCCTTGTGGTGATAAGTATATCACTATACTTTTTTCTTTATAATTTTTTTTTGCATTTATAACAGCTTTAAATAGAGGTAAAAACATAATTAACATTCCTGGCCCCCCACCATATATTTTATCATCTACGGTTTTTCTTTTATTAATACTAAAATCTCGTAAATTTAATATTTTGATGTTAATTATTTTTTTTTTGATTGCTTGTCTTATTATCCCATATTTAAATATGGGGTTAAACATATTTGGAAAAATTGTTATAATACTAAATTGTATCATTTTTTTTCTTATTATATAAAAAATGTATTTATTTATAATGAAACCATTTAACAATAATAATTTTTTTTTTAAGATTTATTTTTTTAATAATATTTGGTTGTATAAATGGAATATATATATTTTTATTTGTTTTATTACATAGTATTAGTAATGTATTGTAAATTTTATTATCTATAATATTAATTACTGATCCTATTTTTTTTCCTTTTAAATTAAATATATAACAGGATAAAATATCATTCCAATAATATTCTTTATTTTTTAATTTTGGTAATTGTGTTCTTTTAATTAAAATATTTTGTTGAGAAATATTAAAAGCTTGATTTCTATTATTTATATTTTTTAATTTTATGATAAAATTATTAATATGTTTTTTATATATAGTTATATCTTTTTTATATATAGTTATATTTAATTTATTTAATTTCCAAGGAAAATAATTAAAAATATTTTTTTTTTTTTCTGTAAATGAAATTAAATGTATCCATCCTAAAATCCCGTATGGTGTACCTAGCTTTCCAATAATAATCATAATTAATTAAAAATTAATCAATGTTCAGTTTATTAATTAGAATAATTTTTTTTATTATATTGATTTAATAACTTTTTTATTCGATTTGTTTTCTGTGCTCCTTTTTTTAACCAATATGTTGTTTTTTCAATAGAAAAATATATTTTTTTTTCATTTTTTTTAGCAAATGGGTTAAAATATCCAATATGTTCAATAAATTTCCCGTTTCGAGCAGATCTAACATCTGCAACAATTATTTTATAAAACGGTCTTTTTTTTACCCCATATCGAGCAAGTCTTATTTTAATCATGTGAAATCCTTTATATTTTTTAAATGATATTAAATTTTTATTTAATATATTTATTATACATATTATTTTATCAGATAATTTTTAATTTTTTCAAATATTTTATTTTTTTTGCTTTTTTTGATTTTTTTCATGATACGTTTAATATTTTCAAATTTTTTTAGATAAATATTTATTTCTTGTATTGTATTTCCAGAACCTTTTGATATTCTTTTTTTTCTTAAAAATTTTATAATAGATGGAAATTTTCTTTCTTTTTCAGTCATTGAGTTAATCATAGCTTCAATTTTTATAAGAGATTTTTCATCAATTTTTTCTAATATTGAATTTGAAGAAAATATATTAATTGGTAATTTATTTATTAGTGAATTAATTCCACCTATTTGATTTATTTGTTTTATTTGTATCAAAAAATCATTTAAATTAAATGTATCTCCTTTTTTGGTAGTTTTTTTTAATAGATTTAATTCTTTGTTTTTTATTTTATTTTGAATATCATCTATTAAAGATAATATATCACCCATTCCTAAAATTCTTTTAGCAATTCTTTCCGGGTGAAAAATTTGTAGATCATAAATTTTTTCGCCTATACCAATATATTTTATTGGTTTTTTTGTTAATGTTCTAATAGATAAAGCTATCCCCCCGCGTGTATCACTATCTAGTTTTGTTAAAATAATTCCAGATAATTTAAAATTTTTGTTAAATATATTAATTGAATGTATAGCATCTTGTCCTGTCATAGAGTCAACAACAAATAGTGTTTCATGTGGTTGAATATAATCTTGTATTTTTCTTAATTCATTTATTTTTATTTGATTCGTATGCATTCTCCCTGCTGTATCAATTAATAATACATCATATTTTTCCTTTTTTGCTGTTTTTATTGCTGATTTTACAATTTTATTTATTTTTTGATTGAGATTAGACGAAAAAAAGTTAGCTTTTGTTTTTTTTATTAGATTTTTTAATTGTAAAATTGCAGCTGGTCTATATATATCGATAGATACTACAAGTACTTTTTTTTTATATTGTTTTGATAATAAATAAGCTAATTTTGCTGTACTTGTAGTTTTACCCGAACCTGGTTGACCTATAATAGTACAAATTGTTAATTCATTTAATAAAAAATTAAATAAATAACAATTATTTCCCATTATTGCGATTAGTTCTTTTAATACAATTTGTATTAAATTTTGACTAGGACTAAAATTTTTGTTTATATAAATTTCTGATGTTTTTTTTTTTATATTTTTTAAAAATATTTTTATAACTTCTAATGATACATCAGCATTTAGTAATGCTATTTTTACTTTTTTAAGTGTTTCTTTTATTTTTTTTTCTTTTAATTGACTTTTATGTGAAATTTTTTCAAAAATATCAGTTATTTTTTTTGTTAAGTTATTAAACATAACGGTGATTAAATATCCTTATATTAGTAATATAATTATTATTATAGAATAATTATTTTTTTTATATATAAAAATTTTTTTTTAAATTAATTAATATATTTTTATTATTTTATTTTCAATTGGATAACAACCTAGTATTTTTATACATTTTACATATTTTTGTATATTATTTAATGTATTGTGTATAATTTCTGACTGTATATTAGATTCTATTTCCAATAAATATGTTTTTTCTTTTTTTTCTTCTATCTTACTTGCTAAAATTATTTTTATAATTAAAATATGTTTTTTTTTTAATATTTTTAATATTTTCTTTTTATTAATCTGACTATTCTTTAATGTTAATAATATAGTTATTTTAGATGGAGTTGTTTTAGATATTTTTTTTGGTTTTTTTGAAATTAGTATAAATCGAGTTATATTATTTTTTATATTAGATATATTGGTTGCTATTTTTTTTAAATTATAATAAGCACCACCTATTGAATTTCCTATTACAGCAGATGTGTTTTTATTTTCTATAGAAATTTGATTCATAGCTGCAGAAGTACTATTGAAATAATATCTTTTCCATTCTGGAAATTTTTTTAAAAACATACTACATTGTATAAATGGTTGAATATGACTATATATATTTTCTATATTATAGAAAAAACAATTTTTTAGAGCAAACAAATGATGTTGAATAGATATATTTATCTCTTGAATAATATGAATTTTTTCTTGTTTTTTTAGTATATTATATACTTCAGGAATAATTCCTGATATCCTATTTTCAATAGGCAATAATGCTAATTGACATTTTTTTTGATTAAAAGATTTTATCATAGATTGAAAATCAATATGTTCATCTTCTAATAAAATATGTTTGTTTTTTTTGGCAATAATATTAAAAGTGGCAGATGAATATGAACCTATAGGACCTAAATATGCACAACGAAATTCTTTTTTGGAATTTAATATTTTTTTTTTCCATTTCTTCTGAATTAAAATAGAATTTTTTACAATAATTTTGAATATTTTTTCTATAAATATAGGATTAATTTTATTTTTTTTACTTAGTCTATATAAATTTTTGAATAATTCTATTTCTCTATTTTTATCTTGAATATTAAATTGATTATATATTTTATTTTTTACAATATCTATTGATAAAGATTCTCGACATGTTAATAGTTTAATTATTTTTTTATCAATATAATTTATTTTATTTCTTAATAAATATATTTTTTTTTTAGTATTCATTTTTTATTTTCCAAATTAATTATTTTTATATTTTTATAATATATAAATTTCTATAAATATATTCTATATTTATAGAAAAGAATTTTTTTTATAGAAACAAAAATTAGTAAATATATTTTTAACTTGTATAACTATATAGGTAATATATTATGAAAAGTTTTTCGGCTAATTCAAATAAAATTATGAAATATTGGTATTATGTTGATGGAACTAATAAAATATTAGGTCGTTTTGCAAGTAAAATATCTACATATTTACGAGGAAAACATAAACCAGAATATACCCCGCATGTAGATACTGGTGATTATATCATAGTTATAAATGCATCAAAAATAATTGTTACTGGAAAAAAGGCAATTAATAAAATTTATTATCATCATACAGGGTATGTTGGGGGTATAAAAAAATATACTTTACAATATATGTTATTACATCATCCACAACGTGTAATTGAAAAAGCAATAAAAGGAATGTTACCTAGAAATTCTTTAGGTAGACTTATTTTTAAAAAATTAAAAGTATTTCCGTTTCATGAACATAATTTAATTGCTCAAAAACCAATTTTTTTAGATATTTAATTCTTTAAAAGATAGGATTGTGATGTTATGTCTAAATATATAAATTATGGTACAGGTCGCCGTAAAAGCTCTTCAGCTCGTGTTTTTTTACATAAAGGAGAAGGTAAAATTATTATTAATAAACGCTCCTTGAAGAAATATTTTGGAAGAGAAACAGCATGCATGGTGGTACAACAGCCTTTAGATTTAGTTAATATGTTAAATCAATTTAATTTTTATATTACTGTTAAGGGCGGGGGAATTTCGGGACAAGCTGGCGCAATTCGTCAAGGCATTACTCGCGCATTAATAAAATACGATAGTTCCTTAAGAGATATGTTAAGAAAAGAAGGTTTTGTTACTCGTGATTCTAGACGTGTAGAACGTAAAAAATGTGGTTTTCGTAAGTCTAGAAAAAAACCTCAGTTTTCAAAGAGATAATTTATGTTTTTATAAAAACCCGGTATACTTGAATCCGGGTTTTTAATAAAGATAAATTTTATTTATAAAAAAAATTATAAAAATATATTTCTATTCTATAGAAATAAATAAAGTTATGTTTTTAAAGTTAATTAAAAATAAAATATTTTATTTTTTTTATTTGTTAATAAAAATATGATATTTTATTTTTATTAAAAAAAAAATTATTTAAATATATTTTTTATATAAATATTTAATTATATCTTTAGATAATTTTCTCGTCCCAATTTTTTTTTTAGCTGAAATCAAATAATATTTTTGATTTTTTTTCATTCTTTTTTTTATATATACCATTAATTTAATAATTTTTTTTTTTCTTAAACTATCAATTTTATTAAAAATTAACCATCTTGGTATGTTAAATAATGATTTATTAAAATTTTTTAATTCTTTTAAAATGATTGATCTAATTTTATTAATATTTTTTTTTTTGATTGTTGTTATATCAATAATATGTAATAATAATTTACAACGAGATAAATGTTTTAGAAATTTTATTCCTAAACCTACTCCAGATGATGCTCCTTGTATAATTCCCGGTATATCAGCAATAATAAATTTTTTTTTTTTTATTTGCACTGTTCCTAATATAGGATTTAATGTTGTAAATGGATAATTATTTATTTTTGTTTTTGCGTTTGATAATGAGCTAGTTAAAGTAGATTTCCCGGAATTTGGTAAACCTAATGTTCCAACATCTGCAATTAATATTAATTCTAATGATATAATTTTATATTCACCAATTGTTCCATTTGTTTTTTTTCTTGGAGTTCTATTTGTAGATGATTTAAATCTTGAGTTTCCTAAACCGTGCCATCCTCCTTTAGCTATAAGAATTTTTTGATTTTTATAGATTATATCTGATATTATTGATTTATTTTCGTTATTGAATATTCTAGTTCCTAATGGAACTTTAATAAATGTATCTTTCCCTTTTTTTCCGGAACTATTAGAACCTGATCCATTTTTTCCGTTTTCTGCATAAAATATTTTTTTAATTTTATAATCAGTTAATGAATTCATATTTAAATCAGAAATTATCCAAATATTTCCCCCATCTCCTCCATCTCCTCCATCCGGTCCTCCTTTTGGTATGAATTTTTCTCTTCTAAAGCTTATACATCCGTTTCCTCCGTTTCCAGCAGATACATGAATCGTAACTGAATCAACAAATTTCATGTTATATCTCTCTTATTTAAATATTTGTAATACAAATTAAATAATATTTATTTATTTATATAATTTAATATTTTTATGTTATACAAATAACACTGACATATGTTCTTTTTAATAAACCTCTCTTTTGAAATGTTACTTTTCCATTAGCAATAGAAAATAATGTATGATCTTTTCCACATTTTACATTATTTCCAGGATGAAATTTTGTACCTCTTTGTCGAACTAAAATATTTCCTGAATAAACGTGTTCTCCTCCATATTTTTTAATACCTAATCTTTTTGAGTGAGAATCTCTCCCGTTGCGTGAAGAACCGCCTGCTTTTTTATGTGCCATTTTTTTTTCCTTAATTTATTTTATAAATAAATAATATTTTTTATTTGAATATCTGTATAATATTGTCTATGTCCTTGATTTTTTTTGTAATGTTTTCGACGATTGAATTTTATAATTTTTATTTTTTTATCTCTTCCATGTTTATATACAGATCCTTCGATATAAATATTTTTTAATATTGGTTTCCCAATTAATATTTTTTCTTTATTAGATAATAATATTATTTTTTTAAATAATATTTTTTGACCTATTTTTATATTTAATTTTTCTAATCTAATAATTTTTCCAAATTTTGCTTTATATTGTTTATTACGATCTAAAAATATTGCGTACATAATTTTTTCTCTAGATATTTATAAGTTGAAGATGAAAATTTTTTAATATAATATTTATTTTTTTTAAATAATATTTTTTATAAATCAAATTTTTATATATTTTAAAAATAAAATTACTATATTAAATAGTATATCACATGTTTTTTTTATATTTGTGATATATGATCATATAATCAATTTTTTGTATTTTTTAAAAAATATTTTTATATTATTTAATAAAATTTTTTTTATTCCATTCAGATATAGTATATGCATTGATAGTAACTGCATGGATTTCTTTTTTTAAAAAATAAGGCATTAATATTTTATATATATTTTTTTGTTTTTCAAAAGAATTCATTCCTATAAAAAAATCTCCTATTGCTGTAATAATAATATTATTATATTGTTTATGTATTTTTACTGTTTTTAAATTTAATTTTTTTTTAATTAAAAAACTTATTTTATTTGATTTCATATTTATCGCTCTATATTTAGAATATTAATAAATTATTAAAATTAACTAATGTATATATTTTTTTATTATAATATATAAAAAAAATATTATTTTTATAAATAAATATATTGATATTATAATTTTATTTTTTTTTGATAATTTTAATATTTTTTAATAATTTTATTGATTATATATTTTTAATTGATACATATATAATTATGTACTTATAATATATTTTAACATAATATTAAAATATTCAACGTTATTTATATTTTTCTCTTTTTTATAGAGATATATTATTTATAATATGAAGAAGTTAGATTTCATTTTTTATATTGTAACGTAAAGGAGTTAAGAGCTTGTTTAATAAAGTTCCAATGACATTACGGGGTTTTAATAAATTAAAATCTGAATTAAAAAAATTAAAATATACTATAAGACCTTGTATAGTGAAGGCAATTTCAGATGCTCGACAATTAGGTGATTTAAAAGAAAATGCTGAGTATCATTCAGCTAGAGAAGAACAAAGTTTTTGTGAAAATAGAATATGTGAAATTGAAAATAAGTTACTTTGTGCTCAAATTATTGATGTAACAAAAATACCTTATAAGGGTATTGTTATATTTGGATGTACTGTAACGTTATTACAAATGTATACAAATAATATCTTTGTATATACTATTGTAGGTGATGATGAAGCAAATTATAAAGAATATTCTATTTCTATTTATTCGCCCGTTTCAAGGGCTTTAATCGGAAGAAAAAAAAATGATATTATATTAGTTAAAACTCCTTCTGGTTCAGTAGAATATTTAATTAAAAAAATTGAATATATTTAAAATAATAATATATAGATTATATCTATTAATTTTTAATTAAATAGTTTTTTAAAATATACTGATTATTTTTTATACATAAATATCTAAGTAATTTAAAAAAAATAAATATTTTTATGTATAATATATTTTTATTGAATTTCTATATTTTTATATTTATTGGTACTAATATACTATGATTTTTAGAAAAAATTTGAGTAGTTCTAAAAATTGGTTTAGAAAGCACTGTAAAGATCCTTATGTCAGAGAAAGAAATAGAAGGAATTTAAGATCTAGATCATGGTTTAAATTAAAAGAAATTAATGAATCAGAAAAAATTTTTGAAAAAGGTATGAATATTATAGATTTAGGATCTCATCCTGGTGGATGGTCAGAATATGCTAGTCAAGAGATAGGTCATACAGGTATTATTTACGCATATGATATTTTACCTATGCGTCCTTTAAAAAATGTTACCTTTTTTAAAGGAGATATTACTGATATAGATATACAGAAAAAAATGTTTTTTTTTTTAAAAAAACATTCTTGGAATGTGGTTATGTCTGATATGTCACCTAATATTAGTGGTTGTTCAATTGTTGATAATGTTAATGTATTTAAATTAAGTAATATTGCATTAAAAATTGCGATACGTGTTTTGTCGAGTAAAGGATATTTAATAATAAAATTATTTCATGGTCATGGTTTTAATAAATATATACAAAAAATTTATAGTAAATTCATAATAGTAAAAGTTTATAAACCACGTTCTTCACGTGTGAATTCTCGTGAAGTTTTTATTATAGCTCGTGGATTTAAAATATAATTTTTTTTGTTTTGTTTTAATATCAGTGTAAAGTGGGGTTATCTTTTGACTAATACAGTTAAAAATTTCATTATATGGACTTTAATTTTAATTATAGGAATATCTTTATTTCAAAAAATAAATAATTATTATTTAAATAATTATGAAGTTGATTATTCTACTTTTTTAATAGAAGTTAATAGAAATAAAATTCGTGAAGCTAGAATTAATGGAAAACAAATTATAGTAATTAGAAAGGATCTGTCGCAGTATACTACATATATACCTATTAATGATTCCAGACTATTAGATATATTATTGAATCATAAAGTTAGTATTATCGGAGTTCATCCTAAAGGTCGTAATATTATTTTGTCTGTTTTTATTTCGTGTCTTCCTTCATTTTTTTCAACATGTATATTATTTTTTTTTATAAATCAAGTATATATTAATGGAGGTAAAGGAATATTTTTGTTTGGGAAAAGTAAAGCTAAAATGTTATTAAAAAACAAAGGAAAAATTACTTTTTCAGATATAGCAGGGTGCGAGGAAGCAAAAGAAGATGTTTCTGAAGTAGTTGATTATTTAAAAGAACCGAAAAGATTTAAAAAACTTGGAGGAAAAATACCTAAAGGAATATTAATGGTTGGTCCTCCTGGAACAGGTAAAACATTATTAGCTAAAGCAATTGCTGGTGAAGCTAATGTTCCTTTTTTTTCAATATCAGGTTCCGATTTTGTTGAAATGTTTGTAGGTGTAGGTGCTTCTAGAGTTAGAGATATGTTTGAAAATTCAAGAAAATATGCACCATGCATTATTTTTATAGATGAAATTGATGCAATTGGAAGAAAAAGAGGTATAAATATAAATAATAGTCATAGCGAACAAGAGCAAACATTAAATCAAATATTAGTAGAAATGGATGGATTTGAAGGCAATGAAGGTGTTATATTAATTGCGGCTACTAATCGTCCAGATGTTCTTGATCCTGCTTTACTAAGACCCGGTAGATTTGATCGACAAGTTACAGTTTCTTTACCTGATATAAAAGGTAGAGAAGAAATATTAAAAATTCATATGCGAAAAATTCTTGTTTCTAATGATGTAATTCCTATTATTCTGGCGCGAAGTACTCCAGGTTTTTCAGGTGCGGATTTAGCTAATTTGGTTAATGAGGCGGCATTATTAGCAGCTCGTTTTAATAAAACTTCAGTTACTATGTCAGATTTTGAAAAATCTAGAGATAAAATTACAATGGGTTCTGAGAAAAAATCTCTTATGATAACAGAATCTCAAAAAGAATATACAGCATACCATGAAGCTGGACATGTAATTGTGGGTAGATTAGTTCCTGAACATGATCCTATACATAAAGTTACAATTATTCCAAGAGGGGATGCTTTAGGAATAACATTATTTTTACCTTCATCTGATATGTGTCTTTTAAGTCGTAAAAAATTAGAAAGTAAGATATCTACTTTATATGGTGGTCGTTTAGCTGAAGAGTTGATTTATGGTTCAACTGAAGTCACGACTGGTTCATATAGTGATATTGCAGTAGCTACCAGATTAGCAAGAAAGATGGTTACACAATGGGGTTTTTCAGAAAAATTGGGGCCTTTATTATATAAAAATGAAGATAAAGAATTTTTTTTAGGGCAATCTATAACAAAAAATAAATATATTTCAGATAAAACGACTCAAATTATTGATGAGGAAATAAAATTACTAATTAATATCAATTATGAGAGAGCTAGAAAAATTTTAAATGAAAATATAGATATTTTACATGCCATGAAAGATGCTTTAATGAAATATGAAACATTAGATTCTTTACAAATTAATGATTTAATGTCTAGAAAATTAGTACGTATACCGGATGGATGGCATTTACGTTAATAATAATTTTTTTTATAACAAAATTTTTTTTATAAAAAAATAAATGATATCTATCATCAATTAGATATTTTAATAATAATATTAATATTATTGTTTATAATGATTTTTAAAAATAATTTAATGATATCTATTTTTTCAAATAGATATCATTAATAAATATATAATTTTTATAAAATATATATTTTTTTAAAACAAATTTTATTTATATAAAATATATTATAATATATATAGTTTATTAAAAAATAAAATTTATATATATAAAATGATAATACTTATATTTTCTATAAATATGTAGTATATGAATATTTTTGTGATAAAAAAGAATTTATTTTCTCTAAAATAGAATATATTGATATATAATAATTTTTTTAAATTTTTATATAGATATATAAAATATTCATTATGATAGTTAAATATAAAAAACAATTATTTTAATATTTTAAAAGTAGATAAAAATTATTTATATACTATTTTAATTGGTATATACTATTTTTTAATATATAAAATTTTTTAGATTTAAATCCATAATAATTAATTATATAAATATTTTATATTGATGATATTATTAAGTATTAAAATAATATATGGTGTTTTATATGCATTTTTTTTTATTAATAATTTTTATTTTTATTTCTTTTGTATTAATTTCTCTTATTATATTTCAATGTAGTTCTGGTAGTAATTTATCTTCTAATGTTAGTGATTATTCTTCTCAATTATTTACTGAACATTCGAAAAGTTATGTTATGACATATACAATCATAGTATTATTAATTTTATTTTTTATAATGAGTTTAATGTTATGTAAATTTAATTATTGGGCTCAATATAGTTTAAATATATAATTATTTATATTAATTATTTATTTTTATAATTTCTACTTATTTTTTAAAATATTTATATTATAATAATAATATAAAGACTTTAACCGAAGTGGTGAAATTGGTAGACACGCTATCTTGAGGAGATAGTACTTAATTTTAAATAAGTGTACGGGTTCAATTCCCGTCTTCGGTATAAATTATATTTCTTTTTTTCTTTCTTTTTTGTATTTTTTATATTACATATATTTTTATTAAAATAGTAATTTAATATTTTAACCCCGAAAAATTTCGGGGTTTTTTATTACAATTTTTTAATAGATAAAAATTTTTTATTAAAAAATATCTATTATAAAAAATTGAGTATCTTAAACAAATAATTTTATGCATAAAGTATTATTTTTTATTTTGATTGACAAAATTTCTTTTCTTTGAATTATTTGTTTAGTTGAATATATCCATTTAAATTTAAGGATAATTGACATGAACAAAGAAATATTATCTGTAGTAGATGCTGTTTCACATGAAAAGTCTATCCCAAGAGAAAAAATTTTTGAAGCTTTAGAAAGTGCTTTAGCAATTGCTACGAAAAAAAAATATAATCAAGATATTAATATTAGAGTATGCATAAATCGTAGTAATGGTATTTTTAATACATATAGAAGATGGTTAGTAGTAGATGTTGTATCTAACCCAACAAGAGAAATTACATTAGAAGCAGCTCGATTTGTAAATAGTATAATAAAGTTGAATGATTATATAGAAGACTGTTTTAATTCTGTAAATTTTGATCGTATTGCGACTCAAATCGCTAAACAAGTTATTATACAAAAAGTTAAAGAAGCTGAAAGGGAAACTCTAATTAATCAGTTTTGTAAAAAAAAAGGTAGAATTATTATAGGAATTGTTAAAAAAATTAATAGAGATTATATTATTTTAGATGTTGGTAATAATGTTGAAGGTATAATTATGCGTGAAGATATGTTACCAAGAGAAAATTTTCGAATTAATGATAGAGTTAGAGGAATATTATATAATATTTCTTGTGAATCTCGAGGAATTCAGCTTTTTATCAGTAGATCGCGATCAGATATGTTAATTGAATTGTTTCGTATTGAAGTTCCTGAAATTGGAGAAAAATTAATAGAAATCAAAGATATTGCTCGAGATCCTGGTTCAAGATCAAAAATTGCTGTTATGACATACGATAGTAGAATTGATCCCGTTGGAGCTTGTGTTGGTATTAGAGGGGCTAGAGTTCAAGCTGTTTCTAATGAATTGGGGGGAGAAAGGATTGATATAATTTTATGGGACAATAATCCAGAAAAATTTGTTATTAATTCAATGGCTCCTGCTGATGTATCATCAATTTTTTTGGATGATCATAATCATATTATGAATATATCTGTTAAAGAATGTAATTTAGCTCAAGCGATTGGAAGAAACGGACAAAATGTTCGTTTAGCCTCTCAATTAACTGGATGGGAATTAAATATCATGACTTCTGATTCTTTAATAAAAAATAAAAAATTAGAAAAAAATGATTTTTTTTATATTTTTAAAAATCAACTAAAACTGAAAAAAAATGATATCTTTTTATTATTTAATGCAGGTTTTTCTTCTATACAATCAATTGCTGATGCATCTATTAATAAACTATCTTCTATTAAAGGGATTAAGCATGATATTATTTTAAAAATAAAAAGAAAAGCAATTTTAATTTTAAAAAATAATCAAGAAAAATTAGTAAAAATATTTTATAAAAATTATTCAAATTCAGAATTATTCTGTTTAAAAAATATAAATGAAACTGTAATTCAAAAATTAATAGAAAAAAAAATATATACTTTGGAACATTTAGCTGAAAAAAGTATTGATGATTTACATGATATTTCTATGTTAACGTCTATACAAGCTGGTCAATTAATTATGGAAGCTCGTAATATTTGTTGGTTTAATGAAAATAAATAAAAGATTATACAAAATATAATTGTGATTATAATAACAAATTTTTAAAAAAATAAAATTATTTTTAGAAAGTTTATTAATTTTTTTAAATTAAGAATATATAAATTTTTAATAAAATTATTATTTTTATTAAAAAAATAACATATAGATTATATCAAATAATTTTTTAAAAAAATAGTAATTTCAATTTATTTAAATAAATATATTTTTTTATATTAATTAAATAATTAAATGAAAAATAGTATGTATTAAGTATATTTTTTGATATATTATTTTTAATAAAAATTTTATGATATTAATCATTAATTGAATTTACATTTAAAATAAAAGAGATAATTTTACCAGTGAAATTGAAAAAAGTAAAATATAACAATAATAATCCATTACCAATAAAAGATAAGAAAAAAAAAATATTCAATAATAAAAAAAAATCAATAAATTTAGTCAATTCTAAATTTGTTACATCAGATAATTCTTTACAAGATAGAAATAAAAAAAATACTAATTTTATATTTAAAAAAAATATGAAAAAGAAAACATCTCTATTCAATTCATTAAATAATAAAAATACATTAAAAAATAAAAAAATAGATTCTCATATTTTAATAAATGAAAATAAAAAAAATATATATAATAATCGAGATTCTAAACAAATAAAAAAAAATTATATTGATAATAAATTACATAGATTTTCTAATATTAATAAAAATAATAAAAAAAATACTATATTTTCTTCAAATAGATCTGAAAAAAATTTTTATAATTATAAAAAAAAAAATACATCACACTTGATAAAAAATTCTATACTGCAACAGAAATTTAACAAACCTTCTAAAATTTTTAATAAGCCAGTTATCATAAGTAATGATATTTCTGTATTAGAGTTGTCTAATAAAATGTCAGTTAAAAGCTCTAAAGTTATTCAAAATTTGTTAAATTTAGGTTTTTCAGTGTCTATTAACCAATTATTAGATAAAGATACAGCTCAATTAGTAGCAGAAGAAATGGGCCATAAAGTTCTTTTTCGCCCGGATAATGAATTAGAAATTTCTTTAATGAAAAATCGTAATTCAAATAATTTAATACAAGAAACAAGACCTCCTATTGTTACTGTAATGGGTCATGTAGATCACGGAAAAACATCTTTATTAGATTACATTAGATCTACTAAAGTAGTTTCAAAAGAGTTTGGAGGTATTACACAACATATTGGTGCGTATCATGTAAATACTCCTCATGGAATTATTACATTTTTAGATACCCCTGGTCATGCAGCATTTACTGCAATGAGAGCTAGAGGAACAAAAATTACTGATATCGTTGTTTTAGTGGTTGCTGCTGATGATGGTGTTATGCCTCAAACAATAGAAGCAATTCAACATGCAAAAAATGCTAATATTCCAATTATCGTAGCTATTAATAAAATTGATAAAACAAAGGCTTATTTAGAAAAGATTAAAAAAGATTTAGTTAAATATTCCATTATTTCTGAAGAATTTGGTGGAGAAAATATATTTGTATTAGTTTCAGCAAAAACTGGTTTTGGAGTTGATGAATTATTATCTGTAATTTTACTTCAATCTGAAATGTTAGAATTAAAATCTATATATAATGGAATGGCTTCGGGTGTAGTAATTGAATCGTTTTTAGATGTGAAGTGTGGACCTATAGCTACTGTTTTAATTAAAGAAGGCACCTTACATTTAAATGATATTATCGTATGTGGTATGGAATACGGAAAAGTAAAATTACTTAGAAATGAATTGAATAGTAACGTGCTATTAGCTGGCCCTTCTATTCCTGTAGAAGTATTAGGTTTATCAGGTGTTCCTCAAACAGGAGATATATTAACAGTTGTTCATGATGAAAAAAAAGCTAGAGCCGTATCTATATATCGAAAAACAAAATTTAGAGAAAAAAGATTGTTAAATCAAAAAAAAACTGATATAGATAATTTATTTACTAAAATTAGTACAAAAAAAATATCAGATTTAAATATTATTTTAAAAGCTGATGTTCAAGGTTCTTTAGAAGCATTATTAGATTCATTGCAATTATTATCTGATAAAATTATTAAAATCAATATTATTATGTCAAGTGTAGGGGCAATTACAGAAACTGATGTATATTTAAGTATTACTACTTCATCTATGTTAATAGGATTTAATGTTCGCGCTAATAGTTCTGCGAAAAAAATTATAGAATTAGAAAATATAGAAATTCGATATTATTCTATAATATATGATTTAATTAATGATATTAAAAAAATTATGTCAGGATTATTAATACCTACGCATAAACAAAAAATAATTGGTTTAGCGGAAGTAAGAAGTATATTTAAATCCCCTAAATTTGGATTAGTTTCTGGATGTATGGTTATAGAAGGTGTTATTAAAAAAACTAACCCAATAAGAGTTTTGAGAAATAATATTGTGATTTATGAAGGAGAATTAGAATCATTACGTCGTTTTAAAGAAGATGTTATAGAAGTTCGCAATGGAATTGAATGTGGTATTGGAGTAAAAAATTATAACGATATTCTTATTGGAGATAAGATTGAAGTTTTTCAATTATTTAAATAAATAATTAATAATATTGTATTGAAAATGACATTTTTTATATAACAATATTTTCATTATTCATAAGGCATGATATGTTAAAAGATTTTAGTCGATCAATGAGATTAGAACGAACATTACATAAAGAAATTGCTTTGATTATTCAACATGATTTAAAAGATCCGCGAATAAATTTATTAATAACAATTTCTGAAGTAAAATTATCATTAGATTTAAGTTATGCGAAAGTATTTGTTACTTTTTTAAAATATAAAAATAAAAATTATATTAAATTAATGTTAAGTATTTTACAAAAAGCAGGAGGTTTTATTCGTTCTCATCTTAATAAACATGTATATTTACGTATTATCCCTAAATTACATTTTATTCATGATATTTCTTTTATTAACGGGATATTTATTTCAAAATTAATTAGTAATCGTATATTAAGTTAATTACTAATGAATTTGTAGAGTAATCTGAATATAGGCTTTCAAATGGGTTATAGAGATGGTATAGATTATACTGGAATATTATTACTAGATAAACCAAAAGGAGTTTCTTCTAATTGTATATTACAACAAATTAAGAAAATTTTTTTTGCAAAAAAAGTCGGTTATACGGGTTCATTAGATCCTTTAGCTACTGGAATGTTACCTATTTTATTTGGTCATGCAACAAAATTTTCAAAATATTTAACTAATTCAGTAAAAAAATACCATGTAATAGCTAAATTAGGAGAAATTACTACAACCGGTGATTTAGCTGGAGAAGTATTAGAGACGCGCGCAGTATGTATAAACATTAATTATTTAATTAAAATTTTAAAAAATTTTATCGGTGTGATATATCAAGTTCCTCCTATGTTTTCAGCTATTAAATATCATGGAATACCATTATATAAATATGCTCGATTGGGTATTACTATTCCTCGTGATAAAAGAAAATTAATTATTTATCAATTAAAGTTTATTAAATTTATTGATTGTTTTTTGGAATTTACAGTTGTATGTTCTAAAGGAACATATATTCGTAGTTTAGTGTATGATATTGGGAGAAATTTACATTGTGGTGCACATGTAATTTTTTTACGTCGTTTAAGAGTAGGTCCTTATTATTCGTCACAATTAGTCAAATTATCTGATTTGTATCAAATTAAAAAAATGGATATACAACAAGAATATAAATTTTGTCTTTTTAATATATTAAATACATTTTTATTACCTATTAGTTCAGTTTTTTTAAAATATCCACTAATCAAATAATTTGAAAAAGATACTAAAAATTTTTTAAAAAAAATGTATTTTATGTATTTTTTTTCTAGGATTCTTTTAATTTAGTTTTTTAAAAAACTAAATCATATATTTTTAGAAATTAAAAAAATAAAATATATATATCATGATTTAATTTAGAATGTATTTTATTTAATTAATTATAATTTTTTATAAAAAATTATAATTTTATTACATTAAATAAATAAGTATATTAGGTATATTTATGTTAAAAAATAAATTAGAAATAAAAGATTTAATTATGAGGTATGGAAAATTATATAGTAATAGTGGAAGTTCATCTGTACAGATTGCATTATTAACTAGAAAAATAAATCACTTACAAAAACACTTTTCCGTTAATAAAGAGGATCATTGTGGTCGTAAAGGATTATTAAATATGGTTTCTCGTCGTAGAAAATTATTAGATTATATAAAATCTAAAAAACACAAACATTACTTATTTTTAATTAAAGATTTAGATTTACGTTATTAAACTTATTATATAATTATTATTATATAACATTAAAATTTATTAGTAAATAGAGTATAATTATATATATAGAAAAGGGCTTTTATAGCTCTTTTCTTTGTATTTTTGTATTTATTAAAGATAAGTTTATTTTTTTTAAAATTTTTAATATAAGAAGTTATTTTTAATAAAATATAAGTATTTTTTTAAATCACTTTTTATAAGGACGTTAATTTTGTTAAAACCAATTACACATAAATTTAAATATGGCGATCATTCTATTATTCTAGAAACTGGAGTTATAGCCCGACAAGCTACTGCTGCAGTTTTAGCTAGTATGGATGATACAACTGTTTTAGTTACTATTGTTTGTGATAATACAGTACCAGTAGGACAAAAATTTTTTCCTCTAATTGTGAACTATCAAGAACGTACTTATGCTGCCGGTAGAATCCCGGGTGGTTTTTTTCGTCGAGAAGGTCGTCCTAGTGAAAATGAGATTTTGATTTCCAGGCTAATTGATAGACCTATTCGCCCGTTATTTTCTAAAGATTTTTTACATGAAGTGCAAATTATTGTAACAGTTATTTCAGTAAATCCTCAAATCAATCCTGATATTATTGCTATCATTGGATCTTCTGCTGTTTTATGTTTATCTGGTTTACCTTTTTTAGGTCCTATAGGTGCAGCTCGAGTTGGATACATAAATAATAAATATATTTTAAATCCTTCTACAGAAATAATTAAAAAAAGTTTTTTAGATTTAGTTATATCAGGTACTAAAGATACTATTTTTATGGTTGAAGCGGAAGCTAATATATTGTCTGAAGAAGAAATTTTAAATGCTATTTTATTTGGACATGAAAATCAAAAATCATTAATTGATAATATTTATTTATTTTCTAAAAAAGCAAATAAAATTCCTAATATTAATTCAATTTCCTATAGACTGGATGAAAAATTATATAATTTAGTTTCTAAAAAAATTAAAAAAGATATTAATTTAGCATATCATATATTAGAAAAGAAAGAGAGATTAAAAAAATTAAGTGATATTAAACAAAAATTAGTTTTAGATTTATTAAATCATGATAATACATTAATTTCAGCTAAAATTGAAGAAAATATATATTTATTGGAGCGTAATATTGTACGTAAACGTATTTTAAAAGGTAAATCAAGAATTGATGGTAGAGAAAATAATGCAATTAGATATATTGATGTAAGAACTGGTGTTCTTCCTCGTGTTCATGGATCTGCTTTATTTACTCGAGGTGAAACTCAGGCTTTAGTATCTGCTACTCTAGGGACATCTCGTGATGCGCAAAATCTAGATGATCTTTTAGGAGATAGAACTGATAATTTTTTATTTCATTATAACTTCCCTCCATATTCTGTGGGTGAAATTGGTATTGTTGGTTCGCCTAAAAGACGAGAAATAGGTCACGGTAAATTAGCTAAACGTAGTTTTTTAGCTGTAATGCCTAATATTGAAGAATTTCCTTATACAATTCGTTTAGTTTCTGAAATTACAGAATCTAATGGTTCTTCTTCAATGGCTTCTGTTTGCGGTGCATCTTTAGCTTTAATGGATGCCGGTGTTCCTATTAAATCCGCAATTGCGGGAATTGCTATGGGTTTAATAAAAGAAAATAATTCTTATGTAATTTTATCAGATATTTTAGGGGATGAAGATTATTTAGGTGATATGGATTTTAAAGTTTCCGGGAGTAGAATAGGTATTACTGCTTTACAAATGGATATAAAAATTTCTGGAATTTCAATTAATATTATTAAAGATTCTCTTTATCAAGCAAAATTTGCAAGATTAAAAATCTTAGATATTATGGAAACTGCTTTACAAATCCCTAGAAGTGACATTTCAAAATTTGCTCCTAGGATATATACAATGAAAATTAATCCTGAAAAGATAAAAGATGTAATAGGTAAAGGCGGTTCTATAATTCGAATGTTAACAGAAGAAACTGGAACAATTATTGAAATTAAAGATGATGGAATAGTAAAAATATCAGCTTCTATTGGAAAAAAAGCTAAAAATGCTATTCGTAGAATTAAAGAAATTACTGAAGATATTAAAATTGGAAAAATTTATTCAGGAAAAGTAACTCGTATTCTTGATTTTGGCGCTTTTGTATCTATCGGTTTGGGTAAGGAAGGGTTAATTCATATTTCTCAAATTTCACATAAAAGAGTAGATAAAGTAGTGAATTATTTAAAAATTGATCAAATTATTTCTGTAAAAGTATTAGAGGTAGATCGACAAGGCCGTATTAGATTAAGTATGAAAAATATTAATGAGCTGAAATAATTTGTAATATTATACATAATTGATATTTTATATGTTAGATACTATCTAATTATAAATTTTTATTGTATAATAAACATTCTTTTAATTCAGCTAAAAATATTAAATATTTTAGTATATAGTTATTTTATTAAAATAATTTATTATTTTTTTTAAAAAATGTATATACATTCAATTTAGCCGGTTCATACTCTTTAATGAAAATTAATAGCAATTTTCATAATGAGTTATGTAGTATACTGGCCATTGTTGTAACATAAGAGGCTTATACTCTACATGACTCAAATTTATAATTCTTTTTCCGTTTTTGGACTTAATTCTTTTTTATTAAAATCCCTTGAAGTATTAGGGTATGTTAAACCTTCTCCTATTCAATCTACTTGTATTCCTTATTTATTATCAGGAAAAGATGTATTAGGAATGGCACAAACTGGTAGTGGAAAAACAGCAGCATTTGCATTACCATTATTAAATAATATTAAAATTTCTTTAAGAGCTCCTCAAATTCTAGTTTTGGTTCCTACTCGAGAATTAGCTATACAAGTAGCAAAGGCTTTTTCTGATTTTTCTAAATATCTTACTGGAATACAAGTTTTAGCTTTATATGGTGGTCAGAGGTATGAAATTCAATTACAGGCATTAAGAAAAGGACCACAAATTATCATTGGAACACCAGGTCGTTTATTAGATCATTTAAAAAGAGGAACATTAAATTTAATAAATTTAAGTAGTTTAGTTTTAGATGAAGCAGATGAAATGTTGCGGATGGGTTTTATAGAAGATGTAGAAACAATTATGTCAAAAATTCCTAAAAAACATCAAACTGCTTTATTTTCAGCTACTATGCCTAATGTTATTCGTAGAATATCTAGACGATTTATGGATTTACCTAAAGAAGTTAAAATACAGTCTACTGGAATTACTCGTCCTGATATACAACAAAGTTATTGGATAGTTCGCGGTAAAAAAACTGATGCTTTAATTCGATTTTTAGAAATAGAAGATTTTTCTGCTACAATTATTTTTGTTCGTACAAAAAATGCTACAGTAGAAGTATCTGAAGCTTTAGAAAAAAACGGATATAATTGTGCAGCATTAAACGGTGATATGAATCAATTATTACGAGAGCAGACATTAGAGCGTTTGAAAACAGGAAAATTAGATATATTAATCGCTACTGATGTTGCAGCACGTGGTTTAGATGTTGATAGAATTAGTTTTGTTATTAATTATGATATTCCTATGGATGCTGAATCATATGTTCATCGTATCGGTAGGACTGGAAGAGCAGGTAGAACAGGTCGTGCGTTATTATTTGTAGAATATCGTGAACGTAGATTACTTTATAATATTGAAAGAATAATAAAACATTCTATTCTAGAAGTAGAATTACCAAAATCTGAATTAGTTGTACAACATCGATTAAAAATACTTTCAGAAAAAGTACAAAAACAATTAAATAGTAGTGATTTAGATGTATATAGAAAATTATTGTTTAAGTTAAATTTAAAAGAAGGTTGGGATTTTGAGAAATTATCAGCAGCTTTATTAAAATTAGCTCAAGGTGATCGTCCATTAATTATTCCTCCTGAAAAAAATTATTCCGGTTTATCTTTTAGGAAACAATATGTATCATCACCTTTTAATAAAAGAAGAATGATGTATAATAAAAAATCTATAAATAATCGATTTACTAAAAATAATAAAAAATTAGAAGATATGATTATCTATCGTATTGAAGTGGGTCGTACAGATAAAATAGAAGTTCGTCATATAGTGGGAGCTATTGCAAATGAAGGAGATATTAGTAGTCGTTTAATTGGTAATATTAGATTATTTACAAATCATTCTACTATAGAATTACCTAAAAAGCATTCTCAACGGTTATTAGCTCGTTTATTACATACTCGTATTTTAAATAAACCCATTAAAATTAAACCTATAATACCTTTGGCTTTACAAATAAAAAAAAGAGATATAATATTACGTAATAACAAAAATTATAAAAAACATAAAATTTAATATAAATTATTATAATAAATGATATATTATATTTTTTATTTTTATTAAATTTTATGCCACTAAGTGGCATAAAATTATTATATAGATGCTATTGCTTCAATTTCTATACTTACTTTTTGGGGTAGTTCTGATACACCTATACATGATCGCGCAGGATATGTATCAGTATATTGATCGAAAAATTTTTTATAGGATAAATTAATTTCTTTTAATTTATCCATTTTTGTAGTAAATATCGTAGTTTTAATGATATTTTTAATATTTAATTTATGATTTTTTAATAAACTATATATATTCATTAATATTAAATCTGTTTGTTTACATAAATCTTTAGGAATTATTCCTGTTTTTTGATCAACGGGTATTTGCCCTGAAAGAAAGAATAAATTATTTATTTGAAAAATAGGTGAATATGGTCCAAATATTTTATTTGGTGTATATTTTTTCTTTAACATCATAGTTCCATAAGTTTTTTTATATTTTGTTAATAATTTTTAAAAAAAAGATTTTTTTGATAAACACGAAACTAATAAAGCTTTAATGGTATGTAATCTATTTTCAGATTGTTCAAAACTAAGATTTACATCCGAGTTAAATATATCGTGAGTAATCTCCAATCCATTATCAATATTAAATTTATTATGTATTTCATTTCCTAATATAGATTTCTTATCATGTAGTGCTGGTAAACAATGTAATACTTTTATATTTTTGTTATCTGTCATTTTAAGCATTTTTTTGTTAATTTGATACGGATATAATTCTTTTATTTTTTTTTTCCAAATATCTTTTTTTTCCCCCATTGAAACCCATACATCTGTATAGATAAAATCAACATTTCTAACGCCTTTTTTTATATTATCTGTATATATTATATTTTTATTTTTTTTTCTTTGTTTTATTATTTTAAATAAAAAATTTTTTTTAGGCCAATATATTTTAGGAGCCACAATATTTATTTTTAATCCTGTAATATAAGCAGCTTCTAGTAAAGTATTTGCTATATTATTTTGTGCATCGCCCACATATGCACATTTAATTTTTTTAAATGGTTTTGTAGGGTAGATTTCTTTAATAGTAAGTAAATCTGCTAGGATTTGTGTAGGGTGGAATGTATCAGTTAAACCGTTCCAAACAGGTATTTTAGAATATTTTTTAAAATTTTTGATGATTTTATCATTATAACCTCTGTATTGTACTGCATCATACATTCTTCCTAATACTTTTGCTGAATCTTGAATAGATTCTTTATACCCGATATGTGTATCATTAGGACCTAAATATGTAATATTTGCTCCTTGATCATAAGCTGCTATTTCAAAAGCACATCTGGTTCTTGTGGATTCTTTTTCGAAAATTAACGCTATATTTTTTCCTTTTATATATTTATTTTCTTTTTTATCATATTTTTGTTTTTTTAAAAATTGTGATAATTTTATTAAATAAATAATTTCTTTATATGTATAGTCTGATAATTGCAATAAACTTTTTTTATATAATGTCTTCATAATATTTTTCTTATATATTAAAATTTAAACTTTTAATTTAAATTATTTAGTTTTTAAGTAAAAATTTTTTAATTTTTTTTTGAATTTTTATTTAATATGTTTTTATATATATTATATTTATAAAAATTATTTTTATACATAACTATTTTATAGATAATTATTAAATTTTATATTTATTTTAAGATATCAATATGTAATGAATAGTATTTTTGAAAAATAAATGAATTATAATAAATCATTTATTTACTAAATAATATTTATTTTATTTTTAAAAAAATGTTTATATTAAAGATTTTTTCACTAATTTTTATGATTATAAATTTCTGAAATATTTTTAATATTTTAAATATATATTATATATCGTATATTTTATGAAAAAATTTTTTATTTAATTGATAATAATGAAATTTTATTTTACAATATATATTTATATATGTATATAAATGAAAATATTATTAGATAATAATTTGTTTTGTATATTAAAAATAAAGTTTTTTATTTTGTAATTTATATTAATTTTTTTGATATAAGTAATTTTTTTTATATATAAATATATATTTTTTAATTAAAACAATTTTTTTAAACATATTTTAATAATTATTTTTTAAATTATCACTTTAAACTTAAAGTATAAATTTTATATTTTTATTGTAAATAAAAACACACATATAATTGTAGAAAACTATGGATAAAAATTATAATTTTCATGTAATAGAAAAAAAGATACAAAAATATTGTAGAAAAAATAAATTTTTTTTTCATAATAATGATTTTTTAAATCGTGATAATTTTTGTATTATGGTTCCACCGCCAAATATAACAGGTTATTTACATATGGGGCATGCTTTTCAACAGACAATTATGGATACTTTAATTCGGTATCATCGTATGTCTGGAAAAAATACATTATTACAAATGGGAACAGATCATGCGGGTATTGCAACTCAGATGGTTGTTGAGCGTTATTTATTAATAAAAGAAGGTAAAAATAAAGATGCGTATACTCGATCAGAATTTATAAAAAAAATTTTTGATTGGAAAAAAAAATCTGAATTAATTATGTTTAATCAAATTAAACGTTTAGGTCATTTAATTGATTGGACGAAAGTTCGATTTACATTAGATTCTAATTTTTCAAAAGCAGTAAATAATGTTTTTATTAAATTATATAAAGATGGATTAATTTATAGACGTAAAAAATTAGTATATTGGGATCCAAAGTTTCAGACAGTAATTTCTGATTTAGAGGTTGAAAATAAAGTATGTAAAAGTATGATGTGGTATATTAGATATTTTTTAATAGATGATCATAATAGTGCTTCTTTACATAAAAAATATGTTACAGTTGCTACTACTCGACCTGAAACACTATTAGGAGATACAGCTTTAGCTGTTCATCCAAGTGATAATAGATATAAGAAATATATTGGTTGTTTTGTCAAAGTTCCTATTATGAATCGGTCTATTCCTATTATTGGTGATATATCTATTGATATATCAAAAGGAACAGGATGCATGAAAGTAACGCCCGCGCATGATTTTAATGATTATGATATTGGACAACGTAATAAATTGCCTATGATTAATATTTTTACTAGAGACGGGAAAACATTAAAAAAATTGAATATTTTTAATTATAATGGTAAAAAAGAAAAAATATTTAATAATCATATTCCAAAAAATTTACGAAATCTTGATCGTTTTATTGTACGAAAAAATATTTTATCTCTTTTAAAGTCAGAGAATTTATTACGAAAGGTAATTTCGTATAAAAATAATATTCCACATGGAGATCGAAGTGGTGTAATTTTAGAGCCTATGCTTACTAATCAATGGTACTTAAGTACAAAATTATTATCTATAGAAGCAATTAAAGCAGTTAAAGAAGATAAGATTATTTTTATTCCTAAACAATATAAAAATATGTATTTATCTTGGATGAATAATATTCAAGATTGGTGTATTTCTCGTCAATTATGGTGGGGACATAGAATTCCAATTTGGTATGATTCACAAAATAATGCATATGTGGGTGAAAGTGAAGAAGTAATTCGAAAAGAATATTCTTTAAAAAAAGATATCATTCTTAAACAAGATACTGATGTATTAGATACTTGGTTTTCTTCAAGTTTGTGGACTTTTGCTGGTTTAGGATGGCCGGTAGATACTAAGAAAATACATATGTTTCATCCAACTAATGTTTTAGTTTGTGGTTTTGATATCATTTTCTTTTGGATTGCTCGCATGATTATGATTACTATGTATATTATAAAAGATAAATTTGGAAACCCTCAAATTCCTTTTAAATATATATATGTTACCGGTTTAATACGAGATGAACAAGGTCAAAAGATGTCAAAATCTTATGGTAATATTTTAGATCCACTAGATATGATTGATGGTATTAGTTTAATAAAACTAATAAAAAAACGAACAAAGAATTTATTAAATTCTAAACAGATAAATTCAGTTAAAATAAATACTATCAAGAGTTTCCCGAAAGGAATTTTGTCTCATAGTACTGATGCTTTACGATTTACTTTTTTATCTATAGCATCTACAAGTAGAAGTATTAATTGGGATATGAATCGTTTGAAAGGATATCAAAATTTTTGTAATAAAATTTGGCATGCTAGTCGTTTTGTTATACATAACATAAAAAAAAATGTATTTAACAAAGCAAACATTTTTTTATGTATATTAAATCAATGGATTTATAATGAATTAAATGAAGTTGTTAAAAAATATCATATTTCTTTAAAATTATTTCGATTTGATCAATTATCAACATTATTATATAAATTTATATGGAATAAATTTTGTGATCAATATTTAGAGATGATAAAACCAATATTACAGACTGGTTCAGTTTATGAAATCAATATCATTAAAAATTTTTTATTTCTTATACTGAGTCATATTCTTCTTCTTGTTCATCCTATAATACCATTTATTACCACGTATATTTGGACTATATTACATAAATCAAATAAAGAATTTAATTCTGTAATCATTTTAAATTCTCTTCCAAAATATAATACAAATTTAAAAAATATATATGTTATTAAATTTATGAATTGGTTTCAAAAAATTATTTCTGTTTTACGATCTATTAGAGTAGATACTAAAGTGAAGCATACGAAATTACTAAACGTTTATTATAAAAATGTTTCTTTATATCAAAGAATTTTTTTACAAGAAAATAATATAATTTTGAAAAAAATAGCTTATTTAAAATGTATGATTGAAATTAAATCACCATTAAATTTATCTTCTGTTATAATTCGTATTGTTGATGATGTTGAAATATTTATTTCTATTGATTCATGTTTTGATATTAATATTGAATTACAGCGTTTAGATAAAAAGATTAGTTTACTTAATACAGAAATTCAAAAAATAAATTATATTTTATCAAATAAAAAATTTTTAACAAACGCTCCTTCAAGTTTTATTTTAGAAAAACAATCTTTATTAAAAAACAATTTTGATATTTTAAAAAAAATTAATGATCAAAAAAATATCTTATTAAAAAAAATATTAATTTAAATATAATAATTATTTATTACTTTTAATTTATATAAAACAGTATATTAATTATTTATTAGATTGAATTTATCTACTTCATAATTATTATTTTTTTACTAAAAGAATATATCATTTATGTATAAAATAAAAAAAATAGTTTCAAATAATAATTTAAAAAATGTATATATACATTATTTATATAATAAACGTATTGTTTTATCTTTTTATAAGTATTTTTTTATTTCAAATCCTGAAAAATTACTTTTTTTTATTAGGTTAAATTTACAGGATAAGAATATTTTAGGACGTATTTATGTTTCAAGTGAAGGAATTAATGGAACAATTAGTATTCCTTTTATTAAATATAAATATATCAAAAACTTCTTCAAAAAAATTCATACTAAAACTAGAAGAATGTATATTAATTATACAATTGAAAATAAAAGAATGGCATTTTGGAATTTAAGAATTAAAATTAAAAAGCAAATTGTATCTAGTAAAATTAAAAACTTTTGTTTTTCAAGTAATAAGAACGGTATTTATTTAAATGCTTATTTAGTAAATAAATATTTTTTTAATAAAAATTTTGTTTTTGTTGATATGCGAAATAGTTATGAATATGAAGTAGGACATTTTGATAATTCTTTATCAATCCCAGCTAAAACATTTCGTGAACAATTAGAAAAATTGCCTACATTTTTAGAAATATATAAAAATAAAAAAATTGTTTTATATTGTACAGGCGGGGTTCGTTGTGAAAAAGCTACTGCTTTATTAAAATATAAAGGTTTTTCTCAAATATATCATATATATGGTGGTATTTTGAGTTATCTCAAACAAGTTAAAAAATATAATTTTACTAACTATTTTAAAGGAAAAATTTTTGTTTTTGATGACCGCTTATCTGAAAAAATTACTAATGATATATTTTCTAAATGTATTAATTGTAAAAAATATACAGATAGTATACATATTAATTGTTTAAATAACTTTTGTCATCGTTTATTTATTCAATGTCGAAAATGTTCGATAAAATTGAATTCATGTTGTTGTTTAGATTGCAAAAATAAATTATAAATATAGAACTTTTAATAAAAAATAATTAATTATATTTATATATAGTGATAATAGAAATTACTTTTTATATTTCTATTAATATAATATTTTTTATATAAATGAAATTTATATATTTATCTGTATTTAATTTTTTATTTAAATAAATTTATTTTTAGTAATTTAAATAATTTAATATTTATAATATTAAAATTTAAATATTTGTATTTTATATATTAGGAAATAATTATGAAGAAAATTTCTATATTTGAAATTTATACAAAAAATAATTATTTAAATAAAATAATTACTATGAGTGGATGGATACGAAGTAAAAGAATATCAAAAATAGGAATATCCTTTTTAACTATATATGACGGTTCTTCTGCATATACTATTCAAGTAATTGCTAAAAAATCTTTATTTAATTATTCTGCAGAAATTAGAAAATTAACTGTAGGTTGTTCTGTTATAGTATCAGGTTATTTAACATTATCTCCTAGTAATTTACAAACTTATGAAATTCAAGCTAATAAAATTAAAATAATAGGATGGGTAGATCGTCCCGATTCATACCCTATGTCAGCAAAAAAACATACAATAGAATATATAAGAAATTTTGGTCATTTACGTCCTCGTACTAATTTAATTAGTGTTATAGCAAGAATTCGAAATGTAGTATTTCAGTCATTAAATCAGTTTTTAAATAATTATGGTTATATATGGGTATCGACTCCTATTATTACAAGTATTGATACAGAAGGTTCGGGATCAATGTTTCAAGTATCTATTTTAGATGTTAACAATCATTTACATACAAAAAAAAGTATTAATAAAGAAAATTATTTTTTTGGAAAAAAAGTATTTTTAACTGTATCCGGTCAATTAACTTTAGAAGCGTATGCTTGTGCGTTATCTAAGGTTTATTCTTTTGGTCCAACTTTTAGAGCGGAAAATTCTAACACAAAAAAACATTTAACAGAATTTTGGATGTTAGAAGTAGAAAAAGCTTTTTCAGATATTAATGACATATCTATTTTTGCGGAAAAATTGTTAAAATATTCAGTTAGTTTTGTATTAGATAATTGTATTTCTGATTTATTATTTTTACAAAAAAAAATTGATAAAAATATTATTTTTCGTTTAAATAATTTTTTAAATATTGATTTTGTAAATATTGAATATAATGAAGCTATTAATATTTTATTGAAAAATAATAATATTATTAATCAAAAGATCTCATGGGGGGATGATTTATCTTCATGTCATGAAAAATATTTAGTAAATAATTATTTTAAAGCGCCAGTAATAATAAGAAATTATCCAAAATTATTAAAAGCTTTTTATATGCGTATAAATGAAGATGAAAAAACAGTATCTGCATTTGATATTCTACTTCCACATGTTGGTGAAATTATAGGTGGATCCGAAAGAGAAGATAGAATTAATTATTTAGAGACAAGAATGAATGAAATGGGGTTAAATAAAGAAAATTATGATTGGTATAAAGATTTAAGAAAATATGGTACAGTTCCTCATGCAGGTTTTGGTTTAGGTTTAGAGCGATTAATATTATTTATTACAGGAATTAAAAATATTAGAGAATCAATCCCATTTCCTAGAACTGTAGGGCATGCAGATTTTTAAATATTTATTTTTTAAATTTAAATAAAATAAATATTTTTTTTTTAAATTGTAAAATAATAAATGTTACATAGTAATATATAAATTTTTATAAATACAATTTTTATTGTATTTATTAAAATTATATAAAAAAATTATTTTTTTTGATTATATGATTGATATATATTATTTTTAATGTTAAATAGAGTAAAAAAATTTTTATTTAATATTTGAGTGAATGTTAAAAAATCTATTTTTAAACATTTTTGAATTATTTTAGCAATATACCATAATAAACATGGTTGATTTATTTGACCTCTATATGGTTCAGGAGATAAATAAGGTGAATCAGTTTCAATAAATAATCTATTTAACGGTATAAATTTTAAAATAGACCGTAAATCATTTGATTTTTTAAATGTAATTATGCCTGAAAATGAAATATAAAATCCAATATCTAATAATTTTCTTGCAAAATCTACAGTTCCTGTAAATGAATGTATAATTCCTGGATATAATTGATTTTTGTAAGAATTTAAAATATTTATTATTTCTTTGTCTGCACATCTAGTATGAATAATAATAGGTTTTTTAATTTTTTTAGATATCAATATATGATTTTGAAAAAGTTCAATTTGTTTTTTTTTTTCTTTTGATCTATAAAAATCTAACCCAGTTTCACCGATAGCAATAACTTTATCATATTTAGATATAATTTCTATATTTTTTAAATCATTTTTATGGTGAGTATAATTGGGATGTAACCCGCAAGATAAAAAAATATTTTTATAAAAATAAGTATATTGAAATAAATGATAAAAATCTTGAACTGAAGTTGAAATAGATAAAAATAATCTAACATTTTTTTTATAAGCTTTTTTTAAAATATTATCTATATTGTCATTTTTATTAATAGTATTAATATGATTAATATGACAATGAGTATCAATTAAAAACATATTTTTAATTCCTGTTTATTTTTTAAACTAAATGTTATTATTATTTAATATTTCAGTCATTAACAAAAAAATTTGTTCTGTAAGTATTAATTTTTTATCAATATTATATGAATAAGATAATATTTTTTTACATTGAATCCAAGATATTAAATGTGTAATTAATATATTGAAATTATTTATTTTTGCTATTTTTATAATTAATTTAAGTTGATCTAAATTTTGGATTTTATATTTTTTACATGTAAGATATTTTATAGCATCTAGAATAATGTAACAAATCCATGTAATTATTTTTTTTTTACTATAATTTAATATTATTGTTAATAAATCAATGTGTTTTTTATTCACCATATATTGATATATTGCTATCATAAATATATTTCTTTTTTTTAATTCATTACTATTTAAAAATTTATGTGTAATTATAGGAGCATTATTATTGATTCGTAAAGCTGTTAATAATTGAATAGAATTATAAATTTTATTTCTTTCTTTTAACCAAAGTAAATTATCTTTTTCTTTTGGTGGAGCTATATAGTAAATTGTAGATCTGCTTTTAATTGTATTAATAACTTTATTTATATTAGTTGTATTTAAAAAAAATATAGTATTTTTCGGTGGTTCTTCTATTACTTTTAATAAAGCATTATTTGCTTCTATAGTTAGCTTATTAATTGATGAAAAATAAACAATTTTTGCCCCACCTTGTTGTGAACTATGATATATATTGTCTATAATAGTACGAATTATATTGATTCCAATATATTTATGTTTAGAAATATCATCAACATTATAAAAATCTGGATGTTTTTTTTGATTTATTAAGATACATGATAAACATTGATTGCAATTATTGTCTTTCTTTTTATGTAAACAAAGAATCCATCGAGCAATATTAAAAATTAGTTGTGATATTCCTATACCAATATGCGCTTGAATTAAAATTATTGGATGTAATTTATTATTAAAATATTTTTTTGTTATTTTTTTGTATTGATTAATTAACCATGGGTAATTTTTCATTGATAAATATTCTATTTTTTTTGTTTAATTTTTTTCATAATATATGTTACTATGTCTTTTATGGTTTTTACTTTTTCTGTTTCGATATCAAATAATTCAATTTTAAATTCTTCTTCTAATAACATAATTAATTCTATAAAGTCTAATGAATCCATTTTAAATTTTTTTTTTAAATCATCATTTGATGAAATATTTTTATTTTTTATTTGAAATTGTTTTTTGATTATTTTTTTTGTTCGATCAAGAATATTATTCATATATTTATCTCAATTGTTATTTTTAATAGTAAAAATTGTTTTTTTATAAGATATATTTTTTATGTAGAAAGATCAATATACATTCCTCCATTTATATGAATATTTTGACCTGTAATATATGAAGATTTTTCTGATGATAAAAAAGATACAACGTGAGCAATATCTTTTGTTTTTCCAAAATAACCCATAGGTATTTTTTTTAATATTTTTTTTTTATTTAATGATAGAATTTTTTTTGTCATATCTGTAATTATATATCCAGGAGAAACTAAATTCACTGTAATTCCCTTTGATGCAACTTCTAGAGCTAAAGATTTTGAAAAACCAATTAAACCAGACTTTGACGCCGCATAATTTGTTTGCCCTGTTTGTCCCATATGACTAATTATTGAACTAATTATAACTATTCTTCCATATTTTTTTTTAATCATTGGTATTAAAATTATTTTAGTTATATAAAATATAGAAGATAGATTAATATTAATGACATCATTCCATTCTGAATCTTTCATAGTTATTAATAGTTTATCATGTATTATTCCTGAATTATGTATAAATATATCAATTTTTTTAAATTGATTAATTAATTTTTTAATTTTCTTTTTAATTGTTGTAATTTTCAAAAGATTTATTAATATACCAGTTCCATTTTTTTGTAAATTTTTTTTAATTTGCTCTACTCCTTTTTTAGTGGTAGAAGTTCCAATTACAAATATATTTAAATTTGCTAATTCTATTGAAATTTTTTCTCCAATACCTCGACTAGCCCCTGTTATTAAAGCTATTTTTTTTTTCATAGTTTTTTTATGATATCCATCACAAGTAATAATTTTTTATAACTATTTGTTGAATACGATGATATATTTTTATTTTCTTTATTTAAATTTGTTAGTATTTCCCCAGGTCCAACTTCAATAAAAATATCTATTCCCATTGAAATGATTTTTTTTATGCTTTTATACCACTGTACTTTTTTATATATTTGTTTGGTTAACGAAGAATATATTTTTTTTTTAGAAAACATAATTTTTGCATTATGATTACTAATAATAGGATTTTTTCCTGTAAAAATTTTTATTTTTTTTAAATAATAAGAAAATTCTTTTTGGTAATTTTTCATTAATAAGCAATGAGACGCGATTAACATTGGTAATCGAATTATTTTTGCATAAAATTTTTTTTTAAATATTAAACCCGCGGTATATACTTCAGAATAATTTCCAGTAATAACAATTTGTTTTTTTGAATTAATAATAGAAATAAATATTTTTTTTTTTGTTGAAATTAGTGAACATATTTTTTTAATAATATTATAATTTAATCCAATTATTACTAATGTTAATATCCGAATATTTTGTACTGCTTTTAACATAATCTTATTACGTATTTTTATAATTTTAATGGCTTCTTTAAATAATATATTCTTATTACAAACCAAAGCAGAATATTGACCTATACTGTGTCCAGATATTATATTTGGTTGAATATTTATTTCTTTTTCTAATAATCTATATATCGCAACTGAAGAAATAAATGTTAATAAATATATATTTTTATTATAAAAGGTGAAATTATTTTTTTTTTTAAAAAAATAATTTTCTATATTGTAATTTACAATATCAGATGCTTCCTTAAATGTTTGTTGAATTATAGAATATTTCTTTATAAATTTTTTTAAAAATTCTATATTATATAATCCATATCCAGGAAAAATAACTGAAAATTTTTTCATAAATCACAAATTAACCTCTGTTGTTCTATATACTATATTAGTAGTATATAGAAAAATATTTTTTTTATATGGATAATTTTAATTTAAATTATTTTAAATATTTATAATAATAAATTTTTTTTTGAACAATATTTTTTATATTAAAATATATTTTTAATATAATTATTAATTTTAATAAATTTTTATGACTAATCTATTTTTTTTTCAGCTCTTTTAGAGAATAAAAAAGTTTTTTTTCCTTTATAAAATCCATTTTTTGTTATATGATGACGGATGTGTATTTCTTTGGATGTTTTATCTATAGATAATTTATTTTCTGATATATGATCATGCGATCGTCTCATTCCTCTTGTTGATCGACTTGGTTTACTTTTTTGTACAGCCATTTTCTTCCTTAATTATTTTATAAGATTATTTTTTTGAAAAATATTTCAAGCAATTTTTAAATTTTTCATCTAATGGAGCTATTATAAAAATTTTTTTATTTTTTTTTGGATGAATGAAAGAAATTTTATATGAATGCAATAGCAATCTTTGATTCTTTTTTAAAATATATTTTTTTTCCCTTTTAATATTTCCATATTTTTTATCAAAAACGATAGGATGGCCAAATTGCGAAGTATGTACTCGAATTTGATGAGTTCTTCCAGTAATTGGTATGATTGATGTTAAAGTTGTTTCATTAAAGTATTCTTTTACTTGAAATTTTGTTTTAGAGGGTTTTCCATTTTTATGAATATATACTTTTTTTTTTTGTGTAATATTTTTTCTTTTTAATAAAGGTTGGTCAATGATATTATTTTTTTTAGACCAATAACCATGTAATAATGCTAAATATTCTTTATATATTTTTTTTGTACGTAAATTATCATGCATTTTTTTTAAAATTGAACGTTTTTTTGCAAGTATTAGTATACCAGAAGTATCTTTATCAATACGATGTACAAGTTCTAAAAATATTAATTCTTTGCGAATTTCTCTGAATATTTCTATTACTCCATAATTAATTCCACTACCTCCATGTACTGCAAATCCACATGGTTTATTAAAAATAATTAAATATTTATCTTCAAATAAGATATTTTTTAAAAATAAATTGATTATAGATTTTTGTAAATAAATTTTTTTTTTTTTATATTGATAATAATAGAGTATGTGGTAATACAATCATTTGTTTTTATTTTATAATATGGTTTTGTTTTTTTTTTGTTTATTTTTATTTTTCCTATTCTTAAACTACGATATATCATACTTTTTGGTAATTTTTTAAGATTTTTAAATAAAAAATTATCAATTCTTTGACCTGACATATGTTTTTGTACTATAATTGATTTTTTTAAAAAATCTTTATTATTCATATAATTTTCTTATATATAAAATATTTTAATAGATATATATAATTATATATTATATTTTTTTTTATGTATATTTTTTTTAAATCATATATTTATATTAAAGATATGAAATAATATTTTTTTTTGTAAATTTTTATTTTTTGGTATATGTAATTGTATCGTATTAAAATCAAGAACAGTTGCAATATTATAATAATATTTATTAATTATATTACAAATATTTTTTAATAAATAATAATTACTTTTTATTAATTTTAAAAAAATAATACCATTATTATTTCTATTTAATTGAATAGATGTAGATTTTTTTAAAATTGCTCCATGAATTATTTTTTTTCTATTAAAAAAATATTGATTATTTTTTTTAAAATATATTTTTTTTTCTTTCCAATTCATTACTATATTACCTTGAGCAACAGCATATATTTTTTTATCTTGACCTTTTAACGAAGTCATAAGTAGAGTGCCGCCATTTAAACTGCTAGCATTTCCGATAGAAGAAACTGTAATATCAATTTTTTGTCCAATATAATTTAATGGTGATATCATTGCTGTAACTATAACTGAAGCTACATTTTTTGTTTGTATATTTTTTGCATTTTTAGTATAAATTCCTAATTTTATTAACATATTATTTAATGATTGATATGTAAAAGGAATTTGAGAAGTGGTATCTCCTGTGCCATTTAATCCAACTACTAAACCATATCCTATTAGTTGAGTGTTTTGAATTCCTACAATATTTATTAAATTATAAATTTTTTTTGCAGATATGTAAGATTGATTAGTTAATAAAATATAAAGAATAATAATTATATATTTGAATTTTGATATCATTTTCATATAATTTCAACTATATTGAATAGTATATATACTATGATTTGATAGTACATTTATTTAATTTTTTTAAAAAAAAATATTTTTTTTAAGTAAAAAAAAATATTTTTTTTAAAATTTTGATGTGAATATTTAATTTTAAAATTATAAATTTCAGAAGATTTAATTGAATTATTTAAATTAATTTTTTTTGGATTAATAACTCCATAAAATCTGATTTTTTGTATATTATTATTAATAAAAAATTTTTTTTCTCCTAAAATTTTTAAATATTTATTTTTTAATATTGATACGACTTTTACTGATAATTTTAAATTTATATTATTTTGTATAGAAAAATTGTTTTTATTCAATAATTTTTTTGTTTTATTTATGTATCTAGTATATATATTTATTTTTTTTATAAAAAATAATTTTAAACGATAGATATTATATGATTTTTTAATTATATATTTGTGTATATAGTTATCAATATTATTTTTTTCATTAAAAAATATAGTGATATGATCTCCAATTTTATAATTTTTATAATTAGTAAACCATGAGGAATAATTATTTATTTTTTTTTTGTTTTTTTTTTTAATTATTTGAATTGGTTGTAAAAAAAATTTTTTATTTATTATTTTTTTATAAGGAAAAACATTATTACTTATAGTAAAAATGATTAGCGTTATTAGTAAAATATTTTTAAGTATTGAAGAGAATAATTTTATCATTAAATATAATGCCTTTAATAATATAAACATCTAATATGATATTAGATGAATATTATTAAGTATTTTTTATACTAGAAGTGAAAAATAATTATAATTTTATTGTTCAAAAAAAAGTTACTGTTTTTTTTTACAGTAAAAATAATAATATCTTTTTTATAAATTTTTTATTTTTTTATATATTTTTATATAAAAAAAAGTATAGAAACTAGTGTATATCTAGTTTCTATAATTATTTTTTTAATTAAAAATTATATATTTGATTAAAAAAAAATAATAAATTAAATATAATCAAAAATTATATATATTTTATTTTTAAAAAAAATTTAAATATATTCTTAATATTATTTATCTTTTACAGCTTATTTTTTTTTTTTAATAGTATCAAACTCAAAAGATCTAATTAAATTTATTTTATTAATTAAATTCTGAGTTGATTTTTCATTATTTTTAATTATTTCTTCATTAGATAAAAATTTATATTTAAGTTCTAATTCATTTTGTTTATATTTTTCCAAACCCGAATCATTTAAATCGTATATCTTATTATGTTTTCGTGCTATAACATCATTTTTATTTAACGAAATAAATTTTAATTGTCCTAACACTGTAGGCTTTTTATTTTTTTTATCATCATCTTCTTTTATGACGATTAAACCTTCAGATTTAACAAGTATTTTTTTATTTTCAGGTACTTTAATTACTTTATCTTCAATATTTAATACACGATAACCATCCATTGTTACTTCACGATTTTTATTTATTCGTACTCTTCCTTCTACTAAAAATCCTTCATATCCTTTGTCATCTAAAATTGAAAACCAACCGATTTCTTCTTCATCATCAATTTTTCTAAAAGGTTTATATGTTTGAAATGGTTTGATATGAATTGTATCGGATTCTGTATCTTGTTTTTTTATTATTTTTTTGTTATTAGAAGTTATTTTAATATTATATACATTTTGTTTTGGTAAATCTTTTTTTAACGTATCTGATATTTTTTTTGTTGTAGTAGTACTTTTTGGTAAATGTATATTAGCAAGTGTAATCATTGGTTGTATTGAATTTTTCATTTTTAGCCTCATTTTATAAAAAATGTTTTTATGATTGATATTTTAAAAATTGTATTTGCAAAAATTACTTTAAAAATTTATTTTATCATATTTTTATAATAAAAATATAGTATTTATTTTATAAGATAAATATATTTTATAATTTTTTTATATATTAAGTAAATTATTTTTTAAATTTATATTTTTATACATTATAATATAAATGTATATGTAATTAATTTAAAAATTTAATATTATGAAATATTTTATTTATCTGGTAATAAATTTTATTTATAAAAGATAATTTTTTAAATGCATTTATTATAAAATAATAACATATTTGTATTTTATAAATAAATATATAAATAAAAATTTTATATATATTATTAAAATTATATCATTATAAAAAAATATTTATAAAGTATAAACGTTTTTAATTAACAATAAATAATACTAATTAATATTATTTTAATAATAACATTTATTTAAATATTGTAAATATTGGTATAATATAATTTATAGTTATATTTTTTAAAAAACATATTTATATATAGAATATAAATTGTCTATTTTTTTTTTAAATATTTTTTTATTTAAAAAATCTTTTTATTACTTCTATATAGAAAATATTATTATATTAATGTAATAAAATATTAAATTATATTAATAAATGTTAAAATCATTATATAAAATATAAGAGCTAAGGTTAGACAAAATGAATCTTTTGAAATCTTTAGCATCAATGAGTCTAGTTACTGCTAGTGGTCGTTTTTTATGTTTTGTACGAGATTTTTTAATTGCATATAAATTTGGCGCATCTCTTGAAACGGATGTATTTTTTTCAATTTTCAAGATACCAAACGTATTACGTAGAATTTTTACAGAAGGTGTTGTTTCTCAAGCTTTTATACCAGTATTATCGGAATATAAAATAAATCATAAAAATTCCGTAATAAAAGATTTTATTTCCTGTATATTTGGTTTATTAATAATTTTATTAACAATAATAATTTTTATTAGCATGATTTTTCCTAATATTATTGTAATAATAATGTCTCCAGGTTTTTTAAAAAATACATATAAGTTAGGTTTAGCAGTTAAACTTTTTAAAATTGTTTTTCCATATATTATTTTTGCATCTTTATCTTCTTTTTTTTCATCTATTTTATATATATATGATATTTTTTTAATTCCTTTATTTTCACCGATTATATTAAATATTTGTATAATTTTATTTACTTTGTTTAGTATTTATTTTAAAGATTTTTTTTTATATTCACAAATTTTATTTTTAGGATGGGGAGTACTATTTGGTGGGGTTTTACAAACAATTTATCAATTACCGTTTTTAAGTATAAAAAAAATATTAGTATTACCTACTATTAATTTCTATAATATTGGTTTAAAAAAAGTATTAAGTAGACTTATGCCTGCTTTATTGGGAGTATCTATTGGTCAAATATCTTTAATTATTAATAGTATTGTTGCTTCTTTATTTAAATCAGGCTCAATATCATGGTTATATTATGCTGATAGACTTACTGAATTACCAGTTGGTATATTAGGTTCTTCAATTAGCACATTAATTTTTCCAAAATTAATTAAGTATCATACATTAAAAAATACTAAAAATTATTCTAAATTATTAGATTGGAGCTTACGTATTTCATTACTGTTATCTTTACCATGTACTTCTTTTTTAATTTTTTTATCAAAACCGTTTATTATTTCTTTATTTCAATATGGTAATTTTACAAACAGTGATACATTAATTACACAAAAAATTCTTTTATGCTATGCATTAGGTATTATTGCATTGATAATGGTAAAAGTTTTATCGACAGCTTTTTATGCAATTAAAGATGTTATTATACCTATGCAAATATCTTTTTTAACGTTATTAATTACACAAATATTAAATTTATTTTTTGTTTTTTTTTTAAATCAATCTAGTTTAGCTTTATCTGGGAGTGTATCAGCCTGGATTAATGCGATATTATTATTTTTTATTTTATATAAAAAAAAAATTTTCTTTCCTCAACCAGGGTGGTATGTTTTTTTTAAAAAAATATTATTATCGACTGTTATTATGTCGGTTTTTTTATTTTTTTTATCTTATTTTATATCTACTTGGTGTGTAGGAAATATATTTATTAGAATATTACGTATTTTTAGTGTTTGTATTTTTGGTGGATTTATTTATATAATATCATTATGGTTTAATAATGTAGATATAAAACAATTTTATTATGAAGATAAAAATATATAAAAATATATAAAAATTAATTTTAATAAAAAATATATTATTAAAATTTTAATTTATAATTTATTTAAATAATATTAAATTATATTAATTTTTTCTAATAATTTTTTTTAAAAATAATATTTTTTAAAAATAAGTAAAGATTATTAATCTGGATAGTGAAGGTATATATATGAAAAGAATTTCTATAATTTTTGTTTTATTAGTATCTGGTCTTTTTTCAACAGTACATGCACAATCTGCGCCTAGAATGAAGAAGTTAGATTTTGGAATTCAATGTAATTCATTTAATCTTAAAAATATATTTGATAAATATAAAAATTTATCTTATAACAATTTCAATCACATTATAAAAGGGTTTCTAGCTTTAAACCCGGGTATTTTTACAAAATATCAATTAAATCCTTATCTTAATTTTCAATTAAATTCAAATATAATAGAAAAAATAGTCAAAGACATTAAAACAAATGCATTCAATACGTATTTTTCTAGTATAGAGTATGCTACGAATTTTATGTATCCAATTAGAAAAAATATCAATTTTTATACAAAAATAGGAGCTAAATTAACAACTGAAGTTAATAATAAAAAATTATTAGATATTTTTTTATTATCACGATATCAACAATTTAATCCAATTCTTTCTGTTGGTATAGAATATTTATTTAATAATTATTTACAAGGTAATATGAATATTAACTTTCATAATAGTTTAAAAAACATAAATTTTAACAATTTAACCAAAATATTAAATAATATAGATGCAGGAATATCATGGAAATTATGTACTAATTTAAGTAATATTCAAAAATATAATGGACAAACATTTTTACAAAAAAAAATAAATGTAATGAGAAATGAAGATTTAAAATATCATATGTCCCATTATGTTAATAATCCAATAGTTTCTGCAGAAGCAAATCGTATTTTAGAAAATTTTAAAAAAACATTAAATAACGAAGAAAAAGATAAAATTATTTTGATAATTACTGATCATATAGGGATATTAGGGACACATAGATGTAATAAAATATTATCTCTTAAAAGAACTTTAATGATAAATAAATATTTAATGAAAAAAGATTTATTAAGACAAAATTTTATTATTAAAAAAATCAATACATTAAAAAATAAAAAATTTAATATAGATAATGATTTTGCATATAAAAAAAAAATATTAATGGACAATATGCCTATTAATAAAAAAATTAATATTGAATCAAAATAATATTCAATTTATTTTTAAATAAAGATATATTATTGTTTTTTTTGTATTTTTTTAGTACAATATATAAATTATTAAATTTATTTTATTGAAAACGTTTTTTTCAAATGCTTTACTTTTTTTTAGTTCTAAGTATAATATACTTATTAAGTTTTTATTGGGAGGAATGGCTGAGTGGTTTAAGGCAGCGGTCTTGAAAACCGCCGATGAGAAATTATCCGAGAGTTCGAATCCCTCTTCCTCCGAATAAAATAAACTTTTTTAATAGGCGCGTTGGCAGATTGGTCATGCGGTGGATTGCAAATCCATATAACTCGGTTCAATTCCGGGATGCGCCTAAAAAAATAATATTATTTATTAAAATATTAGAAATATGCCCAGGTGGTGAAATCGGTAGACACAAGGGACTTAAAATCCCTCGGCTGTTATGGCTTTGCGGGTTCAATTCCCGCCCTGGGTATAAAAAGATTTATAATGTAAATGTTAATACTATATAATTATTTTTTTTTAATATTATTTTATAATTTAAATATTTTTTTTTTAAAAGTACATCTAATGATATAAAAGATTGTATAATAATTCTTAATTCCCCATTTTTTATTAAATAGTTTTTTGCTTTTTTTATTATTTCTTTTACTATGCTTAAATTTATATCTAAATTATTATGTAATGGTGGATTAGATATAATCAAATTATATTTTTTTTTTATTTTAGAATAAATATTACTAAAAAATACTTTTCCTTTAATATGATTATTGATTAAATTATTTTTACTGCACCAAATTGCTGCATCATAATTATCTATTAAAGTTAAATCTATTTTAGGGTTTTTTTTTGCTAAAGCGATACCTAATATTCCTGTTCCTGACCCTATATCTAATACTTTTCCTTTAATATTACTTTTAAATGTTGATATTAATAATTTAGTACCTTCATCTATTTTTTTATATCCAAATACTCCTGGTAAACTATTAATAATTAATTTATTCCATTTATATGTATTAACAAATGCTTTCAACAAAAATTTTGGTTTTTTTATTATATATCCTTTATATAAAGAACAATTACGTGCATAATCTATTTTTTTAAATATTAAATAATTATCAAAAATATTATTAATTCCATTAATTCCGCTTTTATTTTTACCTACTATATAAATATGACAATGATATGAAATAAATGATAATAAACATGTTAATTGAAATTTAACTTCTTTTTTATTTTTTCCCCAAAAATAAATTAGTTGTTGATATTTATCTAATATATTTGGATAATAAAAATTATTGAAAATTATATTTTTATTAATTTTTTTAGATTTTATTTTATACAAATTATAATATTGAAGATATATAATAAATTTTTTAAAAAGTTTTGTATAACATAATTGATATGGGATTATCCCGGATAAAATTGTAGATTTATTTTTAAATAATTGAATGTTTTTTATTAATAGTTGATATTCTTTAGATGAGTGTAATAGTTGAGAACACATATGATTCATTTTCTTTAATTGATATTATAATTATAATATTAATTGTAATGAGTAATTGTATATATAATAATTATATTATATCTATGTATATAATATAAATATTATAAATAATTATTATTAATATATTTGTTTATACTTATATAGTGCATAGTACTATATTTAGTATATAATATTTAATTTTATTTATATATTAAAATTTATTTTATTTATTATAATTATTGTTATATAATTAATATTATTTGTATTTCAGGTCAAAATATATGAAACATCAATTAGTTACTTTTCAAAAGAATGATTTTACTATCTTAGTAATTCATTTAAAAAATATAAAATTTATTTATTTTAAAAAATTTTTACTTGAAAAAATTCAAGAATCTCCTTCTTTTTTTAAAAATATACCTATTGTATTAAATATAGAAAAGTTATCATATACATTTGATTGGATAAATATTAAAAATTTTATTTTATCTATTGGTTTATTTTTAATTGGTATTACAGGTTGTAAAAATAAAAATATAGAAAAAATGATTTTGAAATCTGGTTTTTTGATTTTATCTACACAAAAAAAATTGAAATCAAAAATTTGTACTAATCAAAATTTTGTTAATATTGAAAAAGAAAAATCTATAAATACCTCTTTTTATAATCTTAACGATCAGAAAAATTATGTTTTTAATCAATTAATACGATCTGGACAGAGAGTGTATTTACCTAATACTGATTTAATAATCACAAATAATGTTAGCGCGGGAGCTGAATTAATTTCAGATGGTCATGTTCATATATATGGCATGATGAGAGGAAGAGTATTAGCGGGAGCTAGTGGTGATATTACTAGAAAAATTTTTTGTACACACTTATTTGCAGAATTAATATCTATCGCTGGAGAATATTTAACAATTGAACAAATACCATTAAAATATTTAGGAAAAAGTGTTGAAATTAGTTTAATTAATCATATTTTATGTATTAAAAATTTAATTTAAATATTTATATACATATGCTATAAAAGAGGTATTGATTATATGTCAAGGATTATTACTATTACTTCCGGTAAAGGTGGTGTTGGTAAAACTACTTCAAGTGCATCTATTGCCACTGGTTTAGCTTTACAAGGGAAAAAAACTGTAGTTATTGATTTTGATATAGGGCTAAGAAATCTAGATTTAATTATGGGTTGTGAGCGTCGCGTAGTATATGATTTTATTAATGTGATTAAAGAAGAAGCTTCAATTAATCAAGCTCTAATAAGAGATAGACGGATAAAAAATTTATTTTTACTCCCCGCTTCTCAAACTAGAGATAAAGACTCTTTAACTAAATCTGGAGTTGAACGTATTTTACAAATTCTTTTAGGAATGAATTTTGATTTTATTATTTGTGATTCCCCGGCTGGTATTGAATCTGGTGCTATTCTTTCGCTTTATTTTGCAGATGAAGCGATTATTGTTACTAATCCAGAAATTTCTTCTATACGTGATGCGGATCGAATTCTAGGTATTATATCTTCTAAATCTAAACGAGCAGAAACGAGCAGTTCACCAGTGAAGGAGTATTTATTATTAACAAGATATAACCCGCAAAAGGTAATGCAAGGTGATATGTTAAGCATGGAAGATGTTTTAGATATACTTCAAATTCCTTTAATTGGATTGATTCCTGAAGATTTGGCTGTATTAAAATCTTCTAATCAAGGATTATCTGTCATATTAGATAAAGTATCTATTGCCGGACAAGCATATTCAGATACAGTTCAACGTTTATTAGGTATAAATAAACCATTACGATTTTTTTTAGAGAAAAAAAAAAGTTTTTTACAATGGTTATTCAGGAGATAAATATAATGATATTAGATTTATTTTTATCAAAAAGAAAGTATACAGCTAATTTAGCTAAAAAAAGACTTCAGATAATAATTAAGCAATCAAAAAAGAATTTAAAAGAACCAGATTATTTTCCGCAATTAAAAAATGATTTATTATTAGTAATTGCGAAGTATATAAAAATTAAATCAAATCAAGTATCAATTCAAATAGAAAAAAATAATAAAAATATATTTATATTAGAAGTCAATATTCCAAATACAAAATAAAAATTAGAAAAGCAGATAATAATTAATTTAATATATAGGAGATAAATATCTTGGATATATTTTCATTATTTTATATTTTGTATTGTGTTGCAAATATTTTATAGAATAAGAAATAATATCTTTAGAGTGAGGGGTAGTAATATGTGTATAAACTAATTTAGTAGATTTTTTTAAATATTTTCTTTTAAACCCAATAGTAGACCAAAGTCCTGTGTAATTTTTTACTATTTTTTTTATATTATTCATATTAGAATATAACCTTTCTGTGTGATTCCCAACCCATAAACCTATTTTATTTTTTAAATATTTTGCCCAAAAAATTTGATTTTTAGAAACCTGCAGAGCAATTAAAACACGATTTACTTTGTTAGTGTTCCAACTTTGTTCTGATAAAATTTGTAATGTGGAAAAACCAATAATTGGGATTTTATAAATAATAGATATTGTTTGAGATATTCCTACAGAAATCCTAATGCCAGTGAAACTCCCCGGTCCTATTGTACAAGCAATGAAATTAATTTTATTTAAAGTAATTTTAGCTATTTTTATGATTTTTTTGATCATTTGTAGTATATATTTTTCATGGTTTGTAGAACTATTTTTAAACAAACTATATATTTTTTTTTTATATAGCAAAGATACAGAACACGAATATAGTGTTGTATCTAAAGCTAGAATTGTTTTAGTGAAATTCATATTTAATATAATTCCTTAAGACTTTTAAATATATAAAATATTGCTTTTTTAATGAAAATTATTTTTTTTATCTTGGGTAATTTTTATTAAATGTATTTTATATAAATTTGATTTTATTATATAAAAATAATAGGGTTTGCTATAAATTGTTGTTCCTGTTTTTGGAATATTTTTGTTGTTTTTTATTAAAAAATCAGCTATTGAAATACAATTACTACTATTGTTTAATGTAGTAATATTTAATATTTTTTTTAGGTTATTTAAGTTCATTGAACCTGTTACTATCCAGTTCTTGTCATTAATGATTACTTTTGGTGTATTTTTTTTGTCTAAAAATTTTCCTACAATTATATTAAATATGTCTTTAGGTTTTATTAGACCGATTACTATACCTGATTCGTTACTAACTATAATACAATTATTTTTACAATAACGTAATAGATGCAATAGATTGATTGTATTGATAGTGTCCGGGATAATAAATGGTGGATATTTAATAGAAAAATTATATATATCTTCATTATTTTTTATGATTCGAAGTAATTTTTTTTTTGGTACTACACCAATAATTTCATTTAATTCATTTTCACATATTAGTATCATATTATGTGAAATATGTAGTAATTTATTTTTAATACTTTCGTAATTTTCAGTAATATTTATCCAAATAATTTTTTCTTGTGGGATTATGATATTTTGAATTTTATTATTATTAAATTTTAATATATTAATTAGTATTTTAATTTCTTGATTTTCTATTTTATTTATATTATTTTTATTATTTATATAATTATAAATTTTATCTTCTTTTTCAATTAAAAATAAATCTTTTTTTTTGTTTATTTGATTTTCTTTTTTATTATTAATAATTCTATATATTATATTGTATATTTTTTTTCTTAATGGTTCTTTTTGTTTTTGTTTAATCTTATTTCTTTTTCTTATTTGATTTATAGTTTCAACAAATAAATAAAATCCAATGGATATATATAAATATTCTTTCGGAATATAAAAACCTAATGATTCTATAATAAGATTTAAACTAATTATTAATAATAAACATAAACACAAAACAATTATTTTTTTTTGTGAATTAATAAATTTAATAAATAAATTAGATAAAAATATCATAAATATTGTAGATATTATTACTGCTGATATTATGATCGATAAATTTTGTATCATTCCTATAGCTGTCATGACAGAATCAATTGATAAAATTGCATCTAATATAACAATTTCAGTAACTATGCACCAAAAACTTGATTTTCTGATATTTTTTTTGTTTTTTTTAACTATAATATTTACATAATTAAATAATTCAAAAATTGTTTTTATAAATAAAAATATTCCACCAATTAATAAAATTATTTCTTTTATAGAAAAAACAAAAAATTTATTTATAAATATTGGATTTTTTAAATTTACTAAAAACGAAGTTATAATTAATAAACCAAAACGCATAAATAAAGCTAATATTAAACCGGTATATCTAGCCTTATTACGTTGATTATGAGGTAATTTTTTAGATAAAATAGAAATAAATATTATATTATCAATACCTAAAATTATCTCTAAAAACATTAAAGTAAAAAACCCCGCTATAGCAGATGGATCTACAAAAAGATGCATGAAAAGGTACCTCAAAAGAAATGTAATATTATTAAATTGTACATAAATAATATTTTAATTTATGTAATGTATATAATTAGTTTAATTATTTAATTTTAAAAAAAATATTATATTTCTTTTCTTAATAAAAAATATTTATTTTTTTTGCATATAATATAATATTTATTTGATTAATAAAATAAATATTATTCATATATGAAAATTAATAATGCAAATATGAATTTTTTATAAAATAAATATTAATACATATATATGTTTATATTTTATTAATTTAATTTATTATTTTGTTATTAATTAGGATTATTAAGTTTAATATATATTTTTATATATAAATAAAATTACTATTATGTATACTAAAAATTAGAATATAAAAAATAATAAAATATATCATAATAATAATATTAATAAAATTTATATCAAATGATATTTTGTATCTATGATTAATAGATGTTTATATTTTATATAATTATATTTTTAATATTTTAATTAATATAAAATTTTTATTAACAATCATTGTCTTTATAAAAGACATATAAATAGATATTCATATTAAGTATTTTATTTTTTTTATTGAAAGAATTTAATTTGAATTTTTTTTAAAAAAATATTTAATAATTATTTTTAATATAACTGATATATTATTTTTAATACATTGTTTGTATTAAAAAATGATTTTTTTTAATATAAATAAAAATTAATAAGATTTTATAAATATGAAAAAATAATATAATTTTTGTATGCTTGATGAGGAATTTATCTTATTTATGTGAAAAAAATATTTTTTTGTATTTATTTTTATGAAATATAATTAATCATTATCCCATTCTCTTTTATCATTTTGTATTAAATAATTTGATGATTTCGGGCCCCATGTACCGGATGGGTAATATTTTAATAATGATGGATTTTTTTTACATGCTCTTATTATTGGATCTATCCACTTCCAAGAATATATAATTTCTTTTTCATGAACAAATAAAAATGGATTTCCTATTATACTATCTAACAGTAATCGATCATATTCTTCTGGTACAGTATATTTTTTAAATATTTTTTTATAATTTAAAAACATTTCACATGGTTTTAATTTAAATTTAGAATTTAATTCTGGTTTTTTATTAAAAAATTTTATTTTTATTCCGAATTCTGGATGTAGGTTTATTGTTAAACTATTTGATATAGTATTTATTTTTTTTGTATAAAATAAATTATTTTTTAATTCTTTAAAATAAATAACAATTTTTGAGCATTTTTTAGTTAATCTTTTTCCTGTTCGTATATAAAATGGGATATTTTTCCATTTTGAATTATTTATATATAATTTTATAGACACAAATGTTTCGGTTAAACTATTTTTATTTGCTCCTTTTTCTTGTAAATATGATGAAATCATATGATTGTTAATTTTTCCTTCAGAATATTGCCCTAAAGCAATAGAATTGTATATATTTTTATTATTAAAATGACTTAAAGATTTTAATATTTTTATTTTTTCTTTTTGAATATGTTTTTTTTTTAATGATTTAGGAGTATTCATAGAAAAGATGGAAATAATTTGTAACATATGATTTTGTATCATATCTATTATTTGCCCGGTTTCATTAAAATAGTTCCATCTATTTTCTATTCCTAATTTTTCAGATAATGTAATTTGAATATGATCAATATTTTTATCATTTAAAATATTATTAAACCAAGGATTAGCAAATTTTAATGAAATAAGATTAAGTATAGATTCTTTTCCTAAATAATGATCAATACGAAATATTTGTTTTTCAGAAAAATATTTTTTTATAGATTTATTAATAATATAAAATTGTCTTAAAGAATTACCGATAGGTTTTTCTATAATAATTTTAGATTGTTTTGTATTTAACTTAATAGACGCTAATCCTTTACAAATATTGACAAACATATTAGAAGATACCGCAAAGTAATTAATTAAAATATTATTCTTTTTTTTAAAAAAATTCATTAATTTTTTAAAGTTATAAATTTGATTAACATCTATTTTACAAAAAAAAAGACGTTTTTTAAATTTATTCCATATAGATAATTCTATATTTTCATTTAAAAATTTTTTTAAAAATGAATAAATGATATTTTTATATTCTTTTATAGTATTTTGTGATCTACTAATACCAATAATTCGCATATTACTTGTTAATTTTTTTTTTTTTTCTAAACGATATAAAGCTGGAAATAATTTTCTTTTAGCTAAATCACCTGTTGCTCCAAAAATAATTAAATCATGCGGTATTATTTTTAATATCATTAGATACCCTATTATATTATATATATAAATATATATTTATATAAATTTTTTTTATATAAAAATTATATCTCTTTAAGTAAATCTTATTATAATATAAATAAAATATTTTTAAATATAAATATATATATTTTGTTTTTTTCATCTATAATTAATTATATTTTATTTTTTAATAAAAAACTAATTATATACAATATATTTTATAAAATAAAAAACATCATTAATAATGATATGTACATAAAATACACTATAAAAATTTATTTTTTAATATAAATTAAAATAATATTTATATTAAAGATTAAATAGTTTTAGTAAAATTAATTATTTTTTTTTAAATTTTCAATATAACTATAAACAAGGTTAATATATAATGAATTCTATTAGAAGAACAAAAATTATTTCTACTCTAGGACCTTCAACTGATAAAAAAAATATTTTAAGAAAAATTATAAAATCAGGTGTTAATGTATTAAGATTGAATTTTTCTCATGGTATAGCTGAAGATCATATTAATCGAGTTAATAAAATCAGATCATTAGAAAAAGAATTAAATTGTTGTGTAGCATTAATAGGTGATTTACAAGGTCCGAAAATACGTATTTCTAGTTTTAAAGAAAAAAAAATTTTTTTAAAACATGGAGACAATTTTTTATTAGATTTAAATATTCCTAAAAATAAAGGAGATAAAAATGCAGTAGGTATTGATTATACTAATCTTCCTAATGAAGTATCCTGTAATGATATTCTTTTATTAGATGACGGAAAAATAAAATTAAAAGTTATCAAAATTAATAATACAAAAATTTTTACAAAAGTAATTATTGGTGGATATTTATCTGATAATAAAGGTTTAAATAAATTAGGAGGAGGTTTATCTGCATCAGCTTTAACAAAAAAAGATGAAGAAGATATAAAATTAGCAGCAAGGATTAATATAGATTATTTAGCTGTTTCTTTTCCAAGATCTTCACAAGATTTACAAAAAGCTCGATTATTAATAAGACAAGCTGGAAGTAAAGCAAAAATTATTGCTAAAATTGAGCGAGCAGAAGCAATATCTTCTGATAAAATAATAAAAGATATTATCATAGCCTCTGATGCAATTATGATTGCTAGAGGTGATTTAGGAGTGGAAATTGGTGATTATCAATTAATAGGAGTACAAAAAAAATTAATTAAAATAACAAGAAAATTAAATCGTGTATCTATTACGGCTACACAAATGATGGAATCTATGATTACAAATCCTTTTCCTACCAGAGCAGAAGTTATGGATGTAGCTAATTCAGTTTTAGATGGAACAGATGCAGTTATGTTATCTGCAGAAACAGCATCTGGTAATTTTCCAGAAATAACTGTACAAAACATGTCAAAAATTTGTATAGGTGCTGAAAAAGTACCGTGTATGCATATTTCTAAACATCGTTTACATAAACAATTTGATAATATACCCGAAACAATATCCATGTCAGTTATGTATTCCGCTAATCATTTAAAAAATATTGTTGCTGTTGTTATGATATTAACATCTAATAAAATTGCTTTATTAACATCTAGAATTACATCAGGTATACCTATTTTTTATATATCTAATTCTATTAGAAAACTTCGTTTATCAACATTATACAGAGGTGTAATTCCAATATATTTAGAGAATATATTAAAAAATAAAAATACCACTAATACTGCAATAAAATTACTTAAAGATAAAAAATTGTTAAGAAAAAATAATACAATTATAGTAATAAAAAATAACAAAAAAAATCATTGTCAATCAGTTAATTCTTATAAAATTATAAATGTATCTTAAAAATATTTTTATGTTTATAGTTAGAAATATGTAAATGCTGTATTGACTAGATATGATTAGACATATTGATTTTATTTAATATTAAATTATAACTTAATATACATGATATTTTTTTTAAAAAAATATTTTTTTGTAACATTAAAAATAATATTTAATAAAAAAATAATTTTTTTTATAAATATATTGTTTTTAAAAAAAATTTAACAATCTTAATAAATTTAAATAAAAAATTAAATTGTTTATCATATATAGTCAATTCAGGATATTATATATTTTTAGAAAAATAATAATATATTTTTTAAAAAATAATTTTATATAAAAAAATATATAGATATATAATTAATTTTAAGTATATATGAAAATATAATTAAAATTAATTAATTTAATTATATGACATTTTTTATATTATAAATTCATATTATGAGTAATATAAACTGTTTCTTTTAATTTTTTTAATAAATTAATAATATTAATTATTTTTTTTTTATTAATAAGATCAATTTCACGTATAATTTTAGGAGTAATTAATTCGTTTACCTGATCAAATGTAATAGAATAAGATAAAAAATTTTTTTTTATTTTTTTAAAATTCTTCATTTTTATTGTTATACTAACATAATCTTTATACTTTTTTTTAGAGTATACCATTTTGTTTTTATTTATAAGATTATAAATAATATTTTTATTATATAAATTAATATTAATTTTTATTACATAAAAGAAATTAAATAAATATTGAATATTATTATATTTTGTTAAATTACCTTTGTATAAAGATAATATGTTTCTTATATTTGATACTGTTCTATTACTATTATTAGTGTTACAGTGTATAATAATTACAACTCCATTTATACTATATCCGGCATATTTTACTGTATGAAAAATATTTTTTTTATTTTCCCCCGCCCCTCTTTTTAAAGCATTGTTTATTAAGTTTTTATTTACATTCAATGTATGAGCTTTTTCTAAAATAGTTCTTAATTTAAAATTTTTATTTACATCTGATCCGTATTTTTTACTAGATATCGTAATTTTTTTTATTATTTTAGTAAATAGTTTACTACGTTTTATATCTTGAGTATTTTTTCTATGTTTTGTATTTGCCCATTTACTATGCCCAGCCATGTATCCTCATTTTAAAATCAAGTATGTTTTAAAAAATATAATATATTTTATATTTTTTATATAAAAATAATAATAAATTATGATTCATAATCATTTTATGAATCTTTTTTTAACAAGGAGCACCTGTCATTAAACAGGTTGCAGAATTAGTTTTTGGAAATGCTATTACATCTGTTATAGTATTACTATCTGTTAATATCATAGTTAAACGATCTAAACCTAAAGCTAATCCAGCGTGAGGTGGTGTACCATATTGTAAAGCTTTAAGAAAAAAATCAAATTTTTCTTTTTGTTCATTTTTTTTGATTTTAAGTAAATCAAAAATTTGATTTTGTATTTCATTATTATTAATGCGTTGAGATCCTCCTCCAATTTCATATCCATTGATGACTAAATCAAATGCACTCGATATTATTTCTAATGGATTAATAGATGTAATATTTTTAATAGAGTATTTAGGGGAAGTAAATGGATGATGTACAGATTTTAAATTATTTTTTTTATCTCTTTTAAATAAAGGGAAATCTATAATCCAAATAGGACATATTTTTTTTAGATCTGTTATTTTGAAATCAATTCCTATTCTTAATCGTAATTCACTTAATATTTTATTTGCTAGATTTATTTTTTCTGCTACTATAAATAATAAATCTCCATTATTTACAGAAGTATAAGAAAATATTTTTTTTAATACTTTTTTGTTAATTTTAATATTAATAATTTGATCAATTTTTACAATATAATTTTTTATATCCATTATTTTTATACAAATACACTGATTTGCTTTTAATTTTTTTAAAAAATTTTTATAAATATTTATTTTTTTACTAGTAATAAATTTTGCACCATTCTGTATATTTATAGCTATAATTCTATTTATCTTGTTACTTGATAACCAAGGAAATAAATTTTCATAATTTTTATTTAAAAAAATATTACTTAATTCAATAAACTGAATAGGATTTCTTAAATCAGGTTTATCAGTTCCATATTTTGACATGCTATCAGTATAACTCATTTTTTTAATTTTTTTTAATTTAGTTTTTTTTATAGATAACCATAGTTTATGTATTAAATCATTTATCAAATTATGTAAAAAATCTGTTTCTTTAAAAGCTATTTCAATATCTATCTGTGTAAATTCTGGTTGTCGATCTGATCTTAAATCTTCATCTCTAAAACATTTTGCGATTTGATAATATCGGTCTATTCCTGATATCATTAATAATTGTTTAAATAACTGAGGAGATTGAGGTAAAGCGTAATGTTTTCCTGGGTATAATCGGCTATTAACTAAATAGTCTGACGCTCCTTCTGGAGTAGATTTAGTAAGAATAGGAGTTTCAATTTCTAAAAAATTTTTATTTACAAAAAATTTTCTAATTAATGTTGTTATAGTGCTTCTTATTTGTATATTTTTTAACATTTTTCTACGACGTAAATCTAAATAACGAAATTTAAAACGTATATCTTCTTTATTTTTTTTGTTATAATCTAAAGGAATAGGTAAAGAATTATTAAAAATTTTTAATTTAAATGCTACAATTTCAATTATTTTTTTTTTTAATACGTTTTCTTGTAAATGTATTAATTTTTTTATAGTAACTAATCCTTTAATTTGTACACAAAAATCATTTCGTAACATTAAAGCTGATGAAAAATAAGAGTTATATTGTTTATTAAAAATAACTTGTACAGTTCCTGTTATATCTCTAACATTAATAAAAATTATATTTTTTAATATTCTTATTTTATTTACCCATCCACATATTGTAATAATATTATTAATTTCTGTTAATTTTATTTCCCCGCAATATTTTGTGCGCATAATAATCCTAATTTTTTTTAATTGATAAAAAAAATTATATTTTTATAAAAATATAATTTTATATATATATTTATATTATAAGAAATAAATAGTATTATATAATATACAATTTATATATAAATATATTTTATATATATTGAATAAAATGAAACCCATATAAATAATTTATCTACTTCTAAAAATGATTCTACCTTTACTTAGATCATATGGTGTCATTTCTAAAGTAACTTTATCACCTGTTAAAATTCTTATATAATTTTTTCTCATTTTTCCTGATATATGAGCAATGATAATATGTTCATTTTCTAATTTCACTTTAAACATTGTATTTGGTAAAGTATCTATTACTATTCCTTGCATTTCTATACTTTTTTCTTTCATAAAGAACTCCTATATATTAATTTTATAAGATATATTTAATTACATTTACTTGCATTTAAGTACTTCTCTGCATCTATAGCGGCCATACATCCACTAGCAGCAGCTGTTATAGCCTGTTTATAAATATGATCTGATACATCTCCAGCTGCAAATATACCCGGTATACTGGTTTGTGTTTTCATTAAATTATTATAACCAATTTTTATATAATTATCTTTAATATCAATATATTTAGAAAATATTTTAGAATTTGGAATATGACCAATAGCAATAAATAAACCTGATATATTAAGCTGATAATTTTTTTTCTCTATTTCAGAGTACACTTGAATTTTATTCATTACTATATTATCCCCTAATATATCTATAATACAAGAATTGAAGTGAATAATAATATTTTTATTATTTTTTATTTGAGTATATAATCTATTAATTAATATTTTATCTGCTCTGAATTGATTACGACGATGAATTAAATGTACTGTTTGCGCAATATTTGATAGATATATTGTTTCTTCAAGAGCTGAATTTCCTCCACCTACAACTGCTATAATTTTATTTTTATAAAAAAATCCATCACATATTGCGCAAGTTGAAATTCCTTTACCCATATATATTGTTTCTGAGGGAATATTTAATAATTTTGTAGAAGACCCAGTTGCTATAATAATAGATGTACTAAAATAAATATTTTCTTCTCCATATAATTCAAATGGATATTTTTTAAAATTTACAGATGTAATAATATCATCTCTAATATCAATAGAAAATTTTTTTACATGATTTAACATACGATCCATTAATTTAATTCCACTTAGATTATTATAATCACCCGGCCAATTTTCTATTTCATTTGTTTGTATTAGTTGCCCTCCTGGGTTTGGTCCTGTAATTAATATTGTTTTAATATTAGATCTAGCAGAATAAATTGCAGCTGTATATCCTGCTGGCCCGGACCCTATAATAATTTGTTGTGTATATTTTTTTTCTTTTTTTTCCATAAATCGCCTTTTTTAAAAAATATTTTTTTTATTTAAATGTTATTAACTAAAAATAGTTAATATAATAACATTAGTATTTGTGTATAATGATAGAATTATTATTCTATAATATAATTATATTATAATTATCATAATAAAAATTATATTTATATAAATATTTATTTTTATAGAATATTTCTTTAAATTTTTTATTAGAAAAAAAATAAAAGAATATATTTGATGTATGAATTAAATGTATTAAATAATTTTTATATTTGAAATATATATTTAATAAATATTTATATTTTTCTTAAAAATTTATATATATAAAGATCTAGGTGCTATGTTAAATTTCAACAAAATTAAAAAAAATTACTCTTTTTTTAAAGATCAATTAAAAAAAAGAAACTTTTTATTAGATGTCTCTAAATTTAAAAAATTAGAAAAAGAACGTAAAACTTTACAAATAAATAGTGAAAAAAAAATATCAGAACATAAACGACTATCTAAACATTTATTATATAGAAAAAGTATTTATCTTGAAATTGACATTTTTAAAAATCAACTTATTGATTCTCGTAATCATATCGAATATTTAAAAAAAAAGTTGGAACAAGTTAAAAAAAAAATACATCAGATGTTAGTTATTATCCCTAATATACCACATATAGATATACCTGTTGGTATAGGAGAAAAAAATAATAAGGAAATTTATTGTTGGGGGAAAAAAAATAAATATAATTTTTCTATTATGGATCATATAGAAATTGGAAATAAAATACAAGGATTAGATTGGAAAACCGCTGCTCTTATTTCAGGTTCAGGATATACCATTATGAAAGGATCTATTGCACAATTACATCGAGCTTTAGGTCAATTTATGTTAGATGTACAAACTAAACTTCATGGATATGAAGAAGTATATGTACCTTACATTGTTAAAGAAAGCTCTATGTATGGTTCTGGACAGTTGCCTAAATTTAAACAAGATTTATTTCATACATATTCTATGCACAATAATTATCAGAAAAATCAATATAATAATTTATTTTTAATACCTACATCAGAAGTACCTTTAATTAATTTAGTACAAAACAAAATAATTTTACCTAATGAATTACCTTTAAAATTTACTGCTCTAAGTCCTTGTTTTCGTTCTGAAGTTAATACATACGGAAAAAATGTTAAAGGTTTAATTAGAAATCGTCAATTTGATAAAGTTGAAATTATACAAATTGTTCACCCTAAAAAATCTGAAAAAACTTTAGAAGTCTTAACAAAACATGCTGAGAAAATTTTACAATTATTAAAATTACCATACAGAAAGATTTTATTATGTTCTAATGAGCTTGGATTTTCCTCTCAAAAAACATATGATTTAGAAGTATGGTTTCCAGAGCAAAAATTATATCGAGAAGTATCATCATGTTCTTTAACTGGTGATTTTCAATCTAGACGAATAAATGCTAAATATAAAGATTATAAAAAGAAAAAAAATTGTTTTGTGCATACTCTAAATGGTTCAGGGTTAGCAGTAGGAAGAACTTTAGCGGCTATTTTAGAGAATTTTCAATGTTCAACTAATAAAATAGCTATCCCGAAAGTATTACAATATCCATATATGAATGGTATAAAATTTTTAAAATTATTTAAATAAAAATTTTTCTTTTAAATAAAAAAATATTTAAATTTTATTTAAAATTTTTTAAAAAAAATAAAATAATATTGGTGAAAAATATGTCTCAAATATATAATTTTAATCCAGGTCCAGCTATTTTACCTCAATCTGTTTTATTAAAAATAAAAAAAAATTTTCTTAATTGGAATAATTCTAATTTTTCAATTATTGAAATTAGTCATCGAAGTCAGCAGTTTATAGAAGAAACAATGCAGATTGAAAAAAATCTTCGAGATATATTAGATATACCTGAAAATTATAACATTTTATTTTGCCATGGTGGAGCTAGAGGGCAATTTTCTGCTATACCATTAAATTTTGTTAAAAATTTTATACAACCAGATTATATTAATAGTGGATATTGGTCTTTATCTGCCGCAGAAGAAGCAAAAAAATATTGTAAACCAAATATTATTGATGTTCGAAGATTAACAAAAGATAAAAAAATATATATTGAATCTACTAAATTTTGGAAAATATCATCTAAAAATACATATTTACATTATTGTCCAAATGAAACCATTGAAGGAATAGAAATTTTTGAAGAACCAGAATTTCATAATACAATTATAATCGGAGATTTTTCTTCTACTATTTTGTCACGTCAAATTAATATAAAAAAATATGGTATTATATATGCTTGTGCACAAAAAAATATTGGTCCAGCTGGTATTACAATTGTAATTATTCGAAATGATTTATTATTTAATTTAAATAATAAAATTCCCTCTATTTTAGATTATAATTTATTAATAAAATCAAAATCTATGTTAAATACCCCTAGTGTATTTTCATGGTATGTTTCAGGATTAGTTTTTAAATGGATAAAGGATTTAGGCGGTTTAAAAATTATAGAAAAAAACAATAAACAAAAAGCAAAAATTTTATATAAATATTTAAATACTACCAGTTTTTATAAAAATTATATCTTACCTTCTAATCAATCACGTATGAATGTAACGTTTCATTTACAACAAAAAAACTTAACGCATACTTTTCTTGAACAATCTGAGAAATATGGATTATATGGATTAAAAGGTCATTCAATTGTTGGGGGAATGAGAGCATCTATTTATAATGCAATGCCTATTCAAGGAATAAAATCTTTAATTAAATTTATGAAATTTTTTGAAAAAAAATTTAGTTAAAAATTTTATAAAAAAATATTTTTATAAAAAAAATAATATTATGTTTAAGGATATCATTTATAATGCAAAAAAGTTTAACTTTAAAACCAATTAGATATATTGATGGTGAATTAAATGTACCTGGCTCAAAAAGTATTTCAAATCGTGTATTATTATTATCCGCTTTATCTACCGGAAATACTATCTTAAAAAATTTATTATATAGCGATGATGTTAACTATATGTTAAATGCATTATCTCAATTAGGTGTATCATTTTCTTTAAATAAAAGTAAATCAACATGTGAAATTAAAGGTATTTCCGGTCCTTTATTTTCAGAGAAAAAAATTACATTATTTTTAGGTAATGCAGGAACTGCTATGCGACCTTTATTAGCAATATTATCTTTAAAAAAAAATAAAATAATTTTAACTGGTGATGATAGAATGAAAGAAAGACCTATTTGTCATTTGGTAAATTCTTTAAAACAAGGGGGGGCAAATATAAGTTATTTAAATAAACAAGAATTCCCGCCCGTATATATAAAAGGAGGTTTTTCAGGAGGAGAAATAACAGTTAATGGAACTATATCAAGTCAATTTTTAAGTTCTTTATTGATCGCTTCTCCTTTAGCACAATTAAATACAAAAATTGTTGTAGAAGGTAATTTAGTATCTAAACCATATATTGATTTAACTATTAATTTAATGAGAAAATTTGGTATTGTAGTAGATGTTTTAAATAATTATAAATATTTTTATATTCAAGGGAATCAAAATTATATCTCTCCTAAAGAATATTTTATAGAAAGTGATTTTTCTTCTGCAACTTATTTTTTAGCAGCCGCAGCCATAAAGGGAGGATCAGTTAAAATAAATGGTATGCAAAAAAATAGTATACAAGGGGATACAGATTTTGTTAATGTTTTAAAGAAAATGGGTGCTTCTATAATTTGGAATAAAAATTCTTTAATTTGTACAAAAAAAAATTTATTTGGTATTACAATAGATTGCAATCATATACCGGATGCGGCAATGACTATTGCAATGTTAGGTTTATTCTCTAATCAGTTTGTACATATTAAAAATATATATAATTGGAGAGTTAAAGAAACAGATCGATTGTATGCTATGTCTACTGAATTAAAAAAAATTGGAGCTAATGTTCAAGAAGGGACGGATTTTATAATAATACATCCAGTAAAAAAATTTTTACATGCTACAATTAATACATATAATGATCATCGAATTGCTATGTGTTTTTCTTTGGTTGCATTATCCGGGGTATCTATAACGTTATTAAACCCAGGATGTGTAAACAAAACTTTTCCTTTATTTTTTAAAAAATTTTATTCAATTTGTCATTATTAAATCAATATACAAAATTATTTTAATTAGTAAGTATAATTAATTCTGAATAATAATTATTTCTTTTTATATAAAAGAATTATAAAAAAAATAATAAATATTATTTTAAAATTTTTTTATTATATAATTAATATAAATTTGTTTTTTTATACAAATTGTTAATTATATATTAATAAATTTTCAAATAGAAAATATATTATTATATGTATATATTTTTTTTATTACGCCCCATTTTACAATATAAATGGTTTTTATTGACTCATATTATTTATGTTTAATTTATTTTAAGCATTTTTATTTTAAACATCTATAATTTTATACTAACAGATTATTTGATATGACTATCTCTTTTGCGGAACTATTTGAAGAATCATTAAAAAAAGTAGAAACACGTCCAGGTTCTATTATTCAGGGTACTATAATATCTATAGATAGTGATATAGTTGTAGTTGATGCCGGATTAAAATCAGAATCTTCTATTCCAATTGAACAATTTAAAAATGTACAAGGTAGTATAGAAGTAAAAATAGGTGATATAGTAGATGTTTCATTAGATGCCATCGAAGATGGATTTGGTGAGACTATTTTATCGCGTGAAAAAGCAAAAAGACATGAATCATGGATAAAATTAGAAAAAGCACATAACGAAGCATTGAATGTAATTGGTATTATAAATGGAAAAGTAAAAGGTGGTTTTACTGTTGAATTAAATGACATACGAGCTTTTTTACCTGGATCTTTAGTTGATATTCGCCCTATTAGAGAAACATTACACCTTGAAGGTAAAAAACTAGAATTTAAAGTTATTAAATTAGATAAAAAAAGAAATAATGTTGTTGTTTCACGTAAAGCTGTTATTGAATCTGAAAATAGTGCAGAACGTGATCAATTATTAAAAAATTTACAAGAAGATAATATTATTCAAGGAATAGTAAAAAATTTAACGGATTATGGGGCTTTTATTGATTTAGGTGGTGTAGATGGATTACTACATATTACTGATATGGCATGGAGAAGAGTTAAACATCCTAGTGAAATAGTAAAAATTGGTGATAAAATTAAAGTTAAAATATTAAAATTTGATGAAGAAAAAATAAGAGTATCTTTAGGTTTAAAACAATTAGGTGTTGATCCATGGAAAGATCTTTCTAAACGTTATCCAGAAGAAAGTATACATACAGGGTATGTAACAAATTTAACAGATTATGGTTGTTTTGTAGAAATAGAGGAAGGTGTAGAAGGTTTGGTGCATGTATCAGAAATGGATTGGACAAATAAAAATATTCATCCATCTAAGGTAGTAGTTTCTGGAGAAAAAATAAGTGTATCTATTTTAAATATCGATGAAGAAAAAAGAAGAATTTCCTTAGGAATTAAACAGTGTAAAATCAATCCTTGGAAACAATTTTTTGAAAACAATAATAAAGGATCTAAAGTACAAGGAAAAATAAAGTCTATTACTGATTTTGGAATTTTTATAGGATTAGAGGGAGGTATAGATGGTTTGGTTCATTTATCTGATTTATCTTGGTCAGTTGCAGGAGAGCGATTCGTAAAAAAATATAAAAAGGGAGAAAATATAGAAGCTATTGTTTTACAAGTAGATCCAGATAGAGAACGTATATCTCTAGGTATTAAGCAATTACAAGAAGATCCATTTCGTAAATATATTTTAAAAAATAAAAAAAATACTATAATTACTTGTGAAATTAAATCTATTGAAGAAAAAGCTATACTATTTAATATAGAAACAGGAATTCAGGGATGTTTAAAATTAATTGATATCCCTATCGATTATCGCTCAAAATATATATCTCAGATTTCTATCGGAAAAAATTTATTAACAAAAATTTTAGGTTTTGATAAAAAAAATAGAATTATTTATTTGTCTATTACAGAAGATGTTCATAATGAAAATATACAAAGAAAATTATTAGAAGAAAATTTAATTGAAAATAACAAAATTAATAATACTATGACAAAAGCATTTGAAAAAGCAATAAATTAAACAAACTACTAAAAAGTTCAAAATATTTAATAGTTTTATTTAGAGGATATATGAAAAAGTCAGAATTATTTGAAAGAATTACTGAAAAAAAAAATTATATTTCAGCAAAAAATATTGAATATATAGTAAAAAATATTTTAGAATACATGTCGTTATCTTTAGAAAAAGGTAATAGGATTGAAATTAGAGGTTTTGGTAGTTTTTCTTTACATTATCGATTTGCTCGAATAGGTAGAAATCCAAAAACAGGTGAACAAGTTTATTTGAAAGGAAAATATGTTCCTCATTTTAAACCCGGTAAACAATTAAGAGATCGAATAAATCATATGTATAAAAATAGTTAAATGTATTAATTAATTTTAGCAATTAAAATATAATTCTATTCAGTAAGTTTTTTTTTATAATTTAGCAATTATTAGAGTACGTAATACTCCAATAATTGCTCAAAGAGGTAATTAATAAATGATCAAACCAATTATTGTAGGAAACTGGAAATTAAATGGTAATAAAATATTTATTAGAAATTTTTTTCAGTTATTAAATCAGTTTTTAAATCCATATCATAAAAAATGTACTACAATCATTACACCGCCTATTTTATATATTCCTTTAATTCAAAAAATATTATTTTCTGATAAAAAAAATTTTTTTTTAGGATCGCAAAATGTTGATATTCATACTTTTGGTCCGTTTACAGGAGAAGTTTCTCCATGTATGTTAACAGATATTGGGATTAAACATGTTATTATTGGTCATTCAGAGAGACGATTTAATCATAAAGAAAGTAATACATTGATTGCAAAAAAGTTTCATATTTTAAAAGAAAATAAATTAATTCCTATTTTATGTATAGGAGAAACAAAAGAAGAAAAAATAAATAAAAAAACTAAGGAAATATGTAAAAAACAAATAGATATAATATTTGATATATGTGGTGCTTATGCTTTTGATAATTCCATTATTGCATATGAACCTATTTGGGCAATTGGTTCTAATCATTCGGCTAAACCTAAAGAAGCTCAATATATTTCTTATTTTATACGTAATTATATAAAGAGTAAAATTACTCATAAGATTAAAAATTTTTTTATTCAATACGGGGGTTCTGTTACCGATAAAAATGCACAAGAATTAATTCTTCAAAATGACATTGATGGTTTTTTAGTTGGTGGCGCTTCTTTAAAAATAAAAGAATTTACTAAAATTATAGAAATAGCAAATATGTAAAATATAATATTGTACATAATTTAATATTAAAAATTTTGATAATAAATCAATTAATTTTAATAAATATCAAAAAAATTTATATTTTTTTATAAAAATATAAATTTAAAATATAATTTTAATTCTCAATTAAATTTTTAAAAATAATTGTTTTAATTATTTATAATTAAATTATTTTTAAGCGCCGGGATACCGGCACTTATTATATTATTATTATTTTTTATATTAAAATTTAATTATTATAATATTTGATTGTATTAAATAAATCATATTCAAAAGATTTTTTCATATGTGATAAAGCATAACCAATGTCATTATGAATAATTTTATTGTTTATAATTCCGATACATTTTCCTTTCTGCCCCTTTAATAATAATTGTACTGCATATATTCCCATTCGCGACGCAAGAATTCTATCATAAGCAACTGGAATCCCCCCTCGTTGAATATATCCGAGTGTTATTGCTCTCGTTTCTTGATTTATTTCTTTTTGAATATATTTCGCTAATTTATTTACATCACATATATTTTCAGTGATTGCTATAATCGCGTGTTTTTTTCCTTCGTTAATTTTTTTTTTTATTTCTAATAATAATGATTCTTTTTTATAAACAATTTCTGGAATAATAATAAATTCACACCCCCCAGCTATAGATGCAAATAAAGTTAAATCCCCGCAATAACGTCCCATAATTTCTATTATTGAAATACGTTGATGTGAAATAGTAGTATCTCTTAATTTATCAATAGCATTTACTATAGTTTCTAAAGCAGTAAAATACCCAATAGTATAATCTGTTCCCGAAACATCATTATCTATTGTGCCAGGTATTCCAATACATGGAACCCCCATATCTGTTAAATATTTTGCTCCTATATATGACCCATCACCACCAATAATAATTAAAACATCAATTTTTCTTTTCAAAAGATTGTTTATAGCTATAAGCCGTACTTTTTCTGATTTAAATTCTAAAAATCTAGAAGAACCTAGAAATGTTCCACCCTTATTAATTAAATTAGAAACATCGTTATGATACAAAGGTGTCATTGTATTCTTATATAAACCTAAAAAACCATTATGAACCCCAATGACTTCTAAATTATTATTTAAAGCTGTATACACTATAGAACGAATCGCTGCATTCATTCCTGGAGAATCACCCCCGCTGGTTAAAACTCCTATTTTTTTAATCATTATAATTATACAACCTTAATTTTTATATGTATTTTAATAATATAAAAATTATTAATATCTCATAATATATAAAAAGTATATTATTTATAAAAATTAAAAATATATAAAAAAAAAATTATATTTTTAATATGTTTATTAAAATATATTTATATAATAAAATTATTTATAATTTAAATATTAATGAGATTATAAAAAATTTATTTAAAAAAATATTTTTTATAAATAATAATATCTTATTGGTTTATTTTCACTGGAGAATTCATATACAATCGGGGAACCTGTAGAAATATCTAAATTTATAATATCATTGTCATTAATTTTATTTAAATATTTTATTAATGCGCGTAATGAGTTACCATGAGCTATAATAATGATATTTTTATTTTTTTTTATTTGCGGAATAATTTTAGATTTCCAAAAAGGAATAACTCGATTAAATGTTTTTTCTAAACTTTCAGAAGTTGGTATTTCATTTTTTTTTAATTTTTTGTACTTTTTATTATTTATTAAATTATTGTATTCTTGAGTATTTAAACATGGGGGGAGTGTCGTAAAACTACGTCTCCATAATTGAACTTGTTTTTCCCCATATTTTTTTGTTGTTTCTTCTTTATTTAATCCTTCTAAAGAACCGTAATTACGTTCATTTAATTTCCAAGATTTATATACTGGTATCCACATATGATTTAAATAATCTAAAATTATCCATGTGGTTTTAATTGCTCTTTTTAAAACAGATGTATAAGCTATATCAAAAGAAAAATGATTTTTTTTTAGCAATTTTGCTGCATTTAACGCCTCTTTTTTTCCTTTTTTTGATAAATTTATATCCTTCCATCCTGTAAATTTATTTAATTGATTCCATTTACTTTCCCCGTGTCTCATTAGAATTATTTTTTTTATATTCATATATTACCTAAATTTTTATTTTTATAATAATTTTTTGTATAAATTTAATATCATATTATTATATGATGACATATATTATTAATATAATAAATATTTTATTATTTTTATAACGATATGTATATATATTTAATATTAATTAAATAGTAGTATAATTATCAATTATTTATAAAATATTATTTTCTAATTATTTTGATTATACGTATTTGATATATAGCAATAATTTTATTATTTGTACAATAAGCATTAAAAATAAATTATTATTTTTTTATTTAAATAAATATTAAATATTTTTTTTATTCTGTATATATATTAAATATGGGATATAAATTTTATGAATTTATCAAATTTTAATATCATATTTTATATATCAATTATGATGCGCGAAAAATCTTCTATAATATCTTTTATATAATTTAAAAATTGTATTGCTTGTTTTCCATCAATTAATTGATGATCATATGATAATGCTAAATACATCATAGGTAATATTTTTATTTTATTAAACATTACTACAGGTCTATTTTTAATATGATGCATACCTAAAATAGCTACTTGTGGATAATTAATAATAGGGGTTGACATTAATGAACCAAATACACCTCCATTAGTAATTGTAAACGTACCAGATTCTAAATCTTCTAATTTCAGCTTTCCATTTTGACCTAATGTAGAAAAAGATTTAATTTTTCTTTCAATTTCAAACATAGATAAATAATTAGTATTTTTTAAAATAGGAGTGACTAACCCTCTTGGTGTTGATACCGCAATATTAATATCATAGTAATTATGATATATAATATCAGCACCATCAATTGATGCATTTATTTCTGGAAATATTTTTAATGCTTGAGTTACTGCTTTTACATAAAAAGACATATAACCAAGTCTAGATTCATATTTTTTTTCAAAAATATCTTTGTATTTTTCTCTTAATGAAATAATAGGTTTCATATTAACTTCATTAAAAGTTGTTAGCATTGCTGTTTTTTTTTTAGTTAATAATAATCTTTCAGAAATTTTTTTTCTTAATGGATTCATGGTAATTCTATTAACACTGCGATTATCTATATTTTTATTGTTAAATATTTTTTTTGGATCTATTTTTTTATTTAGTTCTTTTTTTTGTTTTTTATGTATGTCATTAATAATGAATTTTTTTTTTGTAATTTTACCGTGTATTTGAATACCTTTTATTTTTTTTTTATTTATCTGATTATATGAAATTAATCTACGCATTTTAGGGGTAAAAAAAAATAAAGAGTTATTCTTTTTTTTAACTTCATTATTTATATTATGCAATTTTTTTTTAAAATCAGTTGGTTGAATATATCCTAGTATTGACTGTGATTTTATTTTTTGACCTGTTAATAATATTTGTGATTTTAAAATACCATTTATAGGAGATGAAATTTCTAATATAATTTTGTCTGTTTCAATTTCAGAAATAAGTTCATCTTCTTGAACATAATCCCCTATTTTTTTATGCCATTTTAACATAACTGCATTATTAACAGATTCAGGTAAATCTGGTGCTAAAATTTTGATATTTTTTTTCATAGATTTCACTTATTATTTTTTTTCTATTTATATAGAAAATGCTAATTTTATAATTTTTATTTGTTGTGTTTGATGATTAATAAAATTTCCTTCAGCGGTAGAAGATAATTTTGGTCGACCAGCATATTTTAATTCTGTTTTGTTATAATTTATTAAAATATGTTTTTTAAAATAAAAATACACATATGACCAACTACCCTGATTCCTTGGTTCTTCTTGACACCATATAAAATTTTGAATATTGATAAATTGATGTAGGATATTATTTATTTTCAAAAAAGGAAAAGGATATAATTGTTCAATACGAATTATAATTGTATTAGCAATATTATTTTTTTTATAGAATGCTAATAGTTCGTAATAAATTTTTCCTGAACAAAAAATAGCACGATATATTAAATTTTTTTTGTTATTTAATTTTGTAAGTAATATTTTATGAAATTTTTCAAGTAATAATTTTTTAATAGAAATAAATGTTAATGGATTTCTTAATAATGATTTTGGAGTAAAAATAATTAATGGTTTTTTAGATAAACTTTTTCCTTTTTTTAATAAAATATGATACATTTGAGATGCTTGAGTTGGTATATATATTTTTATGTTTTTTTGAGCACATAACTGTAAATATCTCTCTAATCTTCCTGAAGAGTGTTCTGGTCCTTGACCTTCATATCCATGTGGTAATAGAATTACTAAAGGTGAAGAATAACCCCACTTTTGTAAACTTGATACTATGAACTGATCAATAACAATTTGTGCTCCGTTTGAAAAGTCACCAAATTGAGCTTCCCATATATTTAATAATTTATTAGATACCATGGAATAACCATGTTCAAATGCTAAAACAGATTCTTCCGATAAAACTGAATCCCAAATGTAAAATGATCCCGTTAAATTATTTAAATTTTTTAAAGGAGTATATACAATATTTTTTTTTTGACAAACTATAGAGATGTGTCTATGACAAAATGTTCCTCTACTTACATCTTCTCCCGTTAATCGACATGTAATACCATAGTACATTAAAACAGAATATACTAAATTTTCTGCCATCCCCCAATCTAATGGAATTTTATTTTTTATCATTTGAGTTCGATTGTAAAAAATTTTTTTTATTTGATGATGCATAATAAAATTTTTTGGTAATTTAAATAAATGTTTAACTATTTTTTTTATTTTTTTATAATTAATTATTTTCAAATTTATATTTTTAGATAAGATGTTTTTTTTACATAAAGAGATTTTATTTGTTACATCTATATCAGAATTTTTAAAAGTGTTAGATAATTTATTTAGATAATATGTATATAATTTTTCATATGTAATATTTTCATTATTTATTATTTTATTAATTTTGTTGAAATATAAATGACATATACGTTTATGTTCATTAATTAAATGATACATTTTGGGTTGTGTGATATAAGGATCGTCTGCCTCATTATGACCTAATCGTCTATAACAAATTAATTCAATAAAAACATCTTTTTTAAATAAATATCGAAACTTTAAAGCTAATTTAATAATAAAAATGACTAGTTCTGGTTGATCTGCATTAACATGAAATATAGGCGCATTAATCATTTTTGCAACATCTGTACAATAAGTACTTGTTCTGAGATATTGTTGATTAGATGTAGTAAAAGCAATTTGATTATTTATAATAATATGTATACTTCCAAAAACACAATATGCCGGAACTTGAGACATATTTAATGTTTCTTGTATAACTCCTTGACCAATAAAAGCAGCATCACCATGTATAATAATTGGTATAGAGTGATCTTTGTTTTTTGTTTTATCTATAAAAAATTTACAACACCCGATAACAACTGGTGTAATAATTTCTAGATGAGATGGGTTATCTAATAAATTAATTTCAATTTTTTTTTCTTTTAATTTAATAATTTTTTTAAATCCTAAATGATATTTTACATCGCCTGTCCTGTAATGATTATTAAATAGTTTTGAGTTACTTTTAAACATATTTATAACATTATATTTCAGTACATTATGTAAGACATTTAGTCTTCCACGATGAGCCATGCCTAAGAATATTTTTTTTGTTTTTTTTTTTATGCAAAACATTATAACTTTTTTTAAAAGAGGAATTAAAACATCACATCCTTCTAATGAAAATCGTTTACTTCCTGGAAATTTAGTATGAATAAATTTTTCAAAAGTAGTAGATTGAATTAAATCTTTTAATATATTTTTTTTATTTCTATTAGATATAGAATTTGTAAAATCATTATTTTCAATATATTTTTGTAACCATTTTTTTTCATACGCATTATTAATATGCATATATTCAAAACCTATATAACTACAATATTTTTTCTTAAAAAATGAATATATATCTTTAAAAGAATTAATATTTTTTTTAAAAAATAAAAAATTAAAATTTATTAAGCAATTTAATTCCTCTTTTTTTATTTTATAGAACGAATATGATAACTCAGGTATATTATTTTTTATTTTGTTTACAGCTAATGGATTCAATTGTGATATATAATGTCCAAAATTTCTATAAGCATTTATAAAATTTAAAAATTTTTCTTTTACAATTATAGAATTATTTTTAAATTTTGATTTTTTAAAATTATATTCAAGATTTTTATTTTTAAGATCATCACAAACGGTATCGTTATATTTAAAATTTTTTTTATTAGATAGTTTATCAAATACATTTTTCCATGATATATCTAATTTTTTAGAATCAGATAAAAATTTTTTATAGATATTGTCTAAAAATGATTGATTATTTGAATATAACCATCCTTGATTATTACAGAAAGGTATTTTTTTTTTGTTTTTCATTTTTATTTTATACAAATTTGCTAAATATCAATAAATTAAAATATTAATTGATATTTAATTTTATTAAATGGGGTTATAAATATCGATAAATTTGATATCTAAATCTTTATCTTGTTTAGATAACCATTGACCTAGTAAATAAATTCCTGATTTTTCTGTAGCATGATGTCCTAATGAAAAAAAATGTATATTATTTTCTTCTGCTATATGTATTGTTTCTTCTGAAACTTCACCAGTTAAATATGCATCAATATTTGAATTTATAACTTGATTAAAAAAATTTTGTCCTTTTCCTGTACACCATGCTACATTTTTAATGTATTTTGGTCCTGTATATCCATAATGAAATGGTTTTCTTTTTAATTTTTTTTTGATTGTCTTTATTAACGATTTTGCAGTATGTTTTTTTTTAAATTTTCCTATTGGAATATATGGAGAAATATAATCATAAATAGAAATATTTAATAGTTTGCCTAATTGAGTATTATTACCTATTTTTGGATGAAGATCTAAAGGTAAGTGCCAACTATATAAATTAATATCATTAGATAGTAATGTTTTTAGTCGATTTTTATACATACCTAAAACTTTTTTTTCCTGATTTTTCCAAAAATAACCATGATGTACAATAATAGCATCTGCATAATATTTTACAGCTATATTTAAAAGATTCTGACATGCAGTAACTCCTGTTATAATACGTTTTATTTCTGGTTTTCCCTCTACTTGTAAACCATTAGGTGAATAATCGTTTTTATATTTATTATTATTTAATTTTTTGTTGATTATTTTTTCAAGAAAGAAATTATTCATATTAAAATACTCTATATTTTTTATATATTTCTATTTCTTTATATAAAAAAATTTTTTATAGTAAAAAAATTATTTTAAAATATTTATTTTTGTTATTTAAATAAAAATTTAATTAATTTGATATAAAGATAAATTTTTTTAATTGTAACAATACTTACTTAAAATGATTTATATAATTTTTTCAATTTTATTAGATTATGAATATATAATCTTTAAATAAAATTTAATTTTTTTAATAAAAAAATATTTATTTATTAAATATTTTATATCAATATAATTATTAATTTTTAAAAAAACAAATAATTATTGTATGTTTCACTAAATGTAACAATATAATTATTTTTATTATAATTAAATTAATTCTTTTAATTACAAAAAAGATTATTTAGTTTAATTACTTTGAAAAATATATTTTTAAATAATTAAAAAATTATTTAAAAATTTATTATAATATAATAAATAAAATTTATAAACAAAATATTTTTCATTTTTCTTTCTATTTTTATGGAAAGAAATCTCTAATTATTAAAAAAAATAGTTATATTTTATAAAATAAATATTCATTATCGAAAGGTGAATAAATGAAAGAAATAGGTATTTTTTATGGAAGTGATACCGGAAATACTGAAAAAATTTCTCATATTATACATAAAAAAATAGGAATAGATAAATCTGATATATTTGATATTTCGAATACTTCCTTAAAACAAATGGAAAAATTTAAAATTTTATTTTTTGGTATATCTACATGGTATTATGGTGAATTACAGTGCGATTGGGAAGAATCTTTAAATTTATTAAATAAAATAAATTTGAATAATAAAATCATTGCATTATTTGGATGTGGTGATCAAGAAGATTATTCCGAATATTTTTGTGATTCAATTGGAATTATGTTTAATATTTTAAAAAAAAAAAATGCAAGATTTGTTGGTGCGTGGCCAATTGTAAATTATAATTTTGAATCTTCAAAAGCTAGAAAAAATAAAACACATTTTTTAGGTTTAACTTTAGATGAAGACAATCAACCTCAATTAACTAAAAAACGTATTAATCAGTGGTTAAAATTAGTTATTTTAGAAATTAATAATTTATACAAATAATTATCATACACATTATAGAATGTTATTCTAATCTGTATTTTAAAAGTAAAAATAATTTTATTTATTAAATAATAAATATATTATATTATATATTTTTTAATTGTAATTAAATGTATTTTTTGACAGTATCAAAATATATGATATTGAATACTGTCAAAAAAAATTTATTTAATAATTTTAAATTTGTAAAATAAATATTTATTTATCATAATGAGATCCATTCCGCTAAGTCTAAAACTTTGTTAGAGTAACCTACTTCATTATCATACCATGATATTAATTTAAAGAAATTATTATTTAACGATAAGCCAGCTTTTGCATCAAATATTGAAGTTAAATGTGATCCATTGAAATCGCTAGATACTACTTCTTCATCTGTATATCCAATAATATTTTTCATATATGTTTTTGAAGCTGAATGAATTACTGAACATATATCTTCATATTTTACTTTTTTATTTATTCTTACAGTAAAATCTACTACAGATACATTAGCAACCGGTACTCTAAATGCAATGCCGGTAATTTTATTATTTAATTCAGGAAGTATTTTTCCAACAGCTTGTGCTGCTCCAGTAGAAGCAGGTATTATATTTTGTAATGCGCTTCTCCCCCCTCTCCAATCTTTTAATGAAACTCCATCGACTGTTTTTTGTGTCGCTGTTGTTGCATGAACTGTAGTCATTAGACCTTCAATGATTTCAAATTCATCATTTATAATTTTTGCTAAGGGAGCTAAACAATTTGTCGTACATGATGCATTTGAAATAATTTTTTGACCATTATATTTACTAAAATTAACCCCTCTAACAAACATTGGTGTATCATCTTTTGGGGGTCCTGTTAATATAACTTTTTTTGCCCCTGCAATTATATGTTTAACAGCAGATTCAGTCGTTAAAAATATACCAGTTGATTCAATAACAACATCAACATTTAAAGATTTCCAGTCAATTTTTTCAGGTTTTTTTTCTGAAAAAATATAAACTTTTTTATTATTTATAATTAATGAGTTATTTTTTTCTTTAATAGAACCTGAAAATAAGCCGTGAGTTGAATCAAATTTCAACATATATGCTATATATTTTGCTTCGGATAAATCATTTATTGCAACTATTTCTATATTTGGTTTATTTTGAGCAATCCTAAAAATCATTCGACCAATACGCCCGAAACCATTGATAGCAATTTTAATTTTCATATAAATAATTACCAAAAAATTTTAAAGTTTATTTTGAATATAATTATTAATGATATAATAATATATAGAAATATATTTAGTATCTTTTTTATTAAAAATATTTTGATATAATTAAAAATTATTTTTTATACATTTCTGAAATAAAATGTTTAATAACAAAATATATTTCTTAAAAAATCAATATAAATATATTAATTTTTATTTACTATTAATATATAGTAATTCTATTTAGATAAAATATTTATAATATATAATAATTATTTTTATACTTACAATATATAATTGAATTATATAAAATACAGTATTTTATGTAAATAAAAATTTGTATATAATAATTATTATTAAATTTACTTCTTTATTAATATAAATATTAATAAATTTTATTATTTTATATAATAAAATAATATTATTTAATCTAATTTAAATATTAAAAAAAATATTATTATTAATATAAGTATATATTTAAATATACATATATTAAATATAATTTATTTTCTAAATATATAATTATATCATGTGTAATAATAATTACATTGTTATTCTTTTTGTTTATAAATAATGGAATATATTTCTTCAATGAAAAAAAATATAGAAAAAAAAATAGAAAAAAATAATTTTTCTAAATTAATTTTTAAAAAAAAAATATTTCAAAAAAATCAATTTGTTATACATATTAACTATGGTATTGGAAAATATATTGGTTTGTCTACTTTAAATACTAAAGGTATTATAATGGAATATTTTGTAATAATGTATTCTAATAAAGTTAAATTATATGTACCTATAACGTCTTTAAATTTAATTACCTCCTATAGCCAACCAAATACTTTATTAAAAGTTTCTTTAAATACTTTAGGTAATAAAAAATGGTCAACAGAATGCGGAAAAATTAAAAAAAAAATATATGATACAGCAGTTCAGTTGGTGCATACAAAATCCTATAGGTCCTTAAAAAAAGGATTTTCTTTTAAAAAAAACTCTTTGAAATATAAAAATTTTTGTAATCAATGCTTATATTCAATAACTAATGATCAAAAAAAATCTATTAAAGAAATTATTCATGATATGAAGGAATCTTCTCCTATGGATCGGTTATTATGTGGAGATGTAGGTTTCGGAAAAACAGAAGTTGCTATGAGAGCAGCCTTTATAGCTTTAGATAATAATAAACAAGTTGCTTTGCTTGTCCCGACTACACTATTAGCACAACAACATTATGATACTTTTAAGAATAGATTTTTTAAATATAAATATACAATTGATACATATTCACGTTTTACTTCAATAAAAAAAGAAAAATATATAAAAAAAAGAATACAAAAAGGATCAATAAATGTTTTAATTGGAACACACAAGATTTTATCAAAATATTTAATATGGAAAAATTTAGGATTACTAATCATTGATGAAGAACATCGATTCGGGGTACACCATAAAGAAAAAATAAAAGAATTATATATTAATATTGATGTATTAACTTTAACTGCAACGCCTATTCCTAGAACTCTGAATATGTCTTGTTTAGGAATTAGAGATATATCGATCATATCTACACCACCAAAGAAACGTTTAAAAATAAAAACTTATGTAAAATATTTTAACCCTCAAATTATTAGAGAGGTTATTTTAAAAGAATTAAAAAGAGGAGGACAAGTATATTATATATATAATACAATAAAAAACATAGAAGAAAAAAAACAATATTTATCTCGTTTAATACCGGAAGCTCGAATTCAAGTCAGTCACGGTAAAATGCATAGTAATGATTTATATAAAATTATGTTTAATTTTTTGAATAAAAAATTTGATGTATTAGTATGTACAACTATTATAGATACTGGAATTAATATTATCAATGTGAATACTATGATTATAGAACACGCAGATAAATTTGGATTATCACAATTACATCAGTTAAGAGGGCGAATTGGTAGATCTGAAAAACAAGCATATGCATTTTTTTTCATATCAAATCAAGTAAAAATTAATGAAAAAGCAAAAAAAAGATTAAATCTTATAGAATCTTTTACAAATTTAGGATCTGGTTTTACATTATCTACATATGATTCAGAAATTAGAGGAGTAGGTGAACTATTAGGAGAAAATCAAAGTGGACATATTAATACTATTGGAATTAAATTATATAAAAAATTTTTAAATCAAGCCATTAATTTTATTATAAAAAATAAAAAACATATTTCATTTAAAGAATCAAATTTACAAGATACTTCTGTTGATTTAAAGTTAAATGTATCTGCAATTTTACCTGAAAATTATATTCATAATATTAATATTCGATTAATCTATTATAAAAAACTTTCAAATATAAAAAATAATAAGGAATTAAAAAAAATAAAAAATGAAATAAATAATTTATTTGGTACATTACCTAGATATGCAAAAAATTTATTTTTGTTAACAAAAATAAAAATTCTTTCTAAAAAAATTGGAATAAAAAAAATTCAATTTCACATTAAAAAAATATGTATCGTATTTTATAAAAATAATATTTTAAATATATCTTGGTTATATAGAAAAATAATAAAAAAACCAAAAAAATGGAAAATATTTAAAAATAAACTTTATTATTATAAATTATTTATACGAGATAAAGATTTATTAATTTGGATTGAAATTTTTTTACAATCAATAATTAAAGAAGAAATTAATTATAAAAATTAATACTTTATAACACTTAAAAAAATATTGAAATAATTTTTTATTACTAAAAATAAAATTTTATAGATAAATTAATCATAATGTTTTATGTTCATTTAACAAATTTAAATGTTATTAAATATCAGTTTTTTTAATTAAAAAAATGTTTTATTGGAAAAAATATGAAAAAAAATATTTTTATATCTTGTTCTATTAGTAAACATATTGAACACTGGATTTTAAAAAAAAATTGTATTTTATCTAAAATAAGAATTATTTCTGTAGATAATATACCGCAACCTTTAAAATATAATGAAACAAATAAATTATTATATGTAGGTGAAAAATTTAGTAATAAAATTACCACATATAAAATATATTCGAATAATAAAATAAAGAAAATACATGAAATTTCTATAAGAAATACACCAAATTATATTTCAATTAATCAAAATAAAAATATATTATTTTGCGCTTCTTACCATGGAAATGAATTTTATGTTTTCTCAGTAAATCAATTTGGACTTATTATAAAAAATACTCATATTTTTAAAAAAATTTATGGTTGTCATTCTGTTAGAATGCATTATAAATATAATTTAATATTTGTAACTTCTTTAAAAAAAAATAAGATTTATATTTATAAAATTGTTCATGATAAAGAAAATAAAATTAACTTAATTTTAAAAAATGTTACTATAACAACACAGAACAGTGGTCCAAGACATATTACTTTTCATCCTTTAAATAACTATATATATTCTATTAATGAATTAAATGGAACTATTGATATTTGGATAATTGAAACTATAACATTTACATTAAAATTAATTCAATCTATTTCATTGATATTTAAACCTTATGTGCATTCAGCTTGGTCTTCAGATATTCATATTCATCCTAGTGGAAAATATTTATATGCATGTGATCGTGCAAATAGTATTATTTCTCTATTTTCTGTTAACTGTAATACTGGTACCTTATTGCATAAGCATACCTATAAAACTGAATTACAACCTCGTTCATTTAATATTAGTAAAGATGGAAAAATATTAATTGTTATTGGAGAAATTTCTAATAATATGAAAATTTATCACATTAATTTATGTAATGGTTATTTAAGTTGCAATCAAATACAATCAGTTGGTAAAAATCCTTTATGGATTCTCATAGAATAATAATTAATAATATATTTAAAAAAATATTCTAAAAATAAATTATATTTCTATAATAACTAGAAGACGTATAAAATGATTGTAAAAATAATATTTATATAAAAATTTATATATGATATTAAAATTTTTAATAAAAATTTATGTATATAAAATTATGTTACATATTATATGTAACATAAAGTATTTTTTTAAAATATACTTTCTATTAAAATTATTTTTTATAAAAATAAAATATAAATATATTTTATGTGGTATATATTGGATAATTTTTACATATTGTTTCTATTTTTTTTCGTATTGTTTTTATTTGATTTAAATTACCCGGGTTATCTAAAATGTCACACATCCAGTGAGTTATCTTGATAACAACATTTTTTTTAATATTACGTTTAGCTATTGCAGGGGTTCCAATTCGAATACCTGATGTAATAAATGGTTTTTGTCTATCATTAGGAACAGAATTTTTATTAACAATAATTCCCGCTTTAGAAAGTAAATTACTCGCTTCTTTACCGGTAATGTTTTTATTAGTTAAATCGATTAATAATAAATGATTTTCTGTTTTTCCTGATACAATTAAAAAATTTCTTTTTAAAAATATTGTAACCATTATCTTAGCAAGAGATAAAATATTTTGTTGTAATTGTATAAATTTTGAACTTAAAGCTTCTTTAAAAGCAATTGCTTTCGCTGCAATAACGTGCATTAAAGGGCCCCCTTGACTTCCAGGAAAAACTGAAGAATCTAATTTTGAATATAATTCTTTATTTCCACAATTTGAGATTATTAACCCACCTCTAGGACCGCCTAAAGTTTTATGTGTAGTAGAACTAACTACATGTGCATATTTTATTGGATTTGGATATAATCCAGTAACAACTAAACCAGCAATATGTGAAATATCTACAAAAAAATAAGCATTTATTTCATCTGCTATTTTTCTCATATATTTCCAATCACATATACCAGAATATGCTGAAAATCCACCAATAATAATTTTAGGGCGATATAAAATAGATAAGTTTTTTAATTTTTGATAATCTATTTCACCAAATTTATTGATACCATATGCATATGATTTATATATTTTGCCTGAAAAATTTACAGAAGAACCATGCGTCAAATGTCCCCCATCATTTAAATTCATACCTAAAATAATATCATTTGGTTTCAATAGAGCCTGAAAAATAGCAAAATTAGCTTGAGAACCAGAATGAGGTTGTACATTAGCATAATCTACACAAAATAATTTTTTTGCTCTATCAATAGCAATACTTTCTATTCTATCAATAATATTACATCCATTATAAAAACGATTTCCAATATATCCTTCTGCATATTTATTTGTTAGACAAGAACCTTGAGCTTCTAATACAGATCTACTAGCATAGTTTTCTGAAGCAATTAAATTAATACATAATTCTTGTCGAATTTTTTCCTTATTAATTAAATTCCAAATATCAGGATCAGATTTTTTCATCTTATTATTTATCATATATGTTGTATGCTTATTTTGATTAATTAGATATTAATAATATTTAAAATTTATTTAAAGATATCTTATAAATAGATTATTTTATAAATATATAATTTATTTGTTTAAATATATTCTTTATTAAAAAATATACATGGATTTTGAAAAATACGATTAATTGATACAATTTTTTTTGTTTTATTAAAAATATTTTTAATTAATACTTGATTTGAATTTAAATAATTTGAGTATAAAATTAATAAAAATTTTGATCTTGTTTTCTTTGATATGCTAAAAAAATTTTTTTTTTTAAAAGTTTCTAAATGGGTATTAATTTTTAATTGAGGCCAAATTAAACGTAATTTTTGAGATATATATACTGCAAATACTGAATATATTGAGTCCATAAAAATAATATTAATGTCTATAAAAAAATTTTTATAATAAAAAGGATGAATTAATTTTTTTAAAATTAGTAATCTATCCATTCCAAAAGCAAAACCAATTGCTGGATTTTTTTTTCCTCCTAAATATTCTATTAACTTATCATATCTTCCTCCAGCACAAATAGTATTTTGAGCGCCTAATAGATCTGATTTCCATTCAAATACAGTATCATTATAATAATCTAATCCTCTAACTAATTGATTGTTTATAATATAATCTATTTTAGATTTTTTTAGTAAATTACATAATTGTTTAAATCGATTATACGAATATAAATTTAAGTAATTATTTAATAATGGAGCTGATTTTAATAATTGAATTGTATTTTTATTTTTACTATCTAAAATTCGAATAGGATTCATAGATAATAACTTTTGTTCATATGTATTTAATTGATATTTGTTTTTTTTAAAAAATTTTTTTAAATCTAATGAAAAATTATTTCTATCTTGTATGCATCCAATTGAATTAATTTCTAATTTTAGATATTTTAATAAATTTAATTTTTTCCAAATACTTATAGTTAACATTATTATTTCATAATCGGATATAATATTCTGTAAACCAAAAAGCTCTACTCCTAATTGATAAAATTGTCTAAAGCGTCCCTTTTGAGGTCGTTCATAACGAAACATAGGTCCACAATACCATAATTTTTGAATTTTAGAATTATAAAAAATATTATTTTGTATGCACGCACGAATACAACTAACTGTTCCTTCGGGTCTTAAAGAAATTTTTTTTTTTTTTTTATCATAAAAATTATACATTTCTTTATTAATTATATCAGTTTGATCTCCAATAGCTTTTTTAAATAATTTTGTCTGTTCAACAATTGGAAAACGAATTTCAGAATATGCATAATTATATAAAATTTTTTTTATAGTTTCCTCAATTGTACTAAGATAATAAGTCTCAGAAGGAAGTAAATCATGCATACCTCTAATTGATTGGTATCTTATCCCCATATAATATTAAATATCCTTTATTAAAATTGTTAATTTTTTATTTTTTTAAATTTTTTTTAATAAACATGTTTTTTACTAATTAACTGCCCACATGCAGCATTAATATCAGATCCTCTATTTTTTCTAATAGTAACAATTAAATTTTTATTTTTTAAATAATTAGAAAAATTAATAATTCTTTTATGAGTACTACATTGATAATGAGAATTTTTAATAGGGTTCCAAGGAATTAAATTAATTTTACATGGTATATCTTTTAATAAATGCATTAATTCTTTAGCGTGATGTAAACTATCATTAATCTTTAATAACATTACATATTCTATTGTAACTATACCACGATTGGCTGTAGATTTACTTAAATAATTTTTAACTGATGATAATAATAAATTAATATTATAAATTTTATTAATAGGCATGATCATATTACGTATATGATCATTAGGCGCATGTAAAGAAATTGCCAACGAAATATCTATTTTTCCCGCTATTTTATTTATCGCTGGAACAATACCAGAGGTTGATAATGTTACTTTGTTTTTAGAAAAATTAAAACCATAGTTACCTAATATAATATCAATTGCAATTATAATATTTTTTAAATTTAATAAAGGTTCTCCCATACCCATCATAACAATGTTTGTGACTGAAGGTAAAATTAGTTTTTTTAACTTGTATTGATTTAATTTGTTTATAACGAACCATATTTGACTAATAATTTCTGAAACTAGTAAATTTCGTGTATATCCTAATTGCCCTGTAGCACAAAACCCGCATTTTAAAATACACCCCGCTTGAGATGAAATACATAAAGTAGCACGTTTTTTTTCTGGAATATATACTGTTTCAATAAATTCAGTTTTAAATAGAAAATTCCATTTTATAGTTCCATCAGATGATTTTTTTTTTTTAATATATTTTGGTAATTTTACTATAGATGTATTTTCTAATTTTTTTTTTAAATTATTACTTAAATTACTCATTTTATTAAAATTTATACAATGTTTTTTATAAATCCATTCCATTATTTGTACGGCTCTAAATTTTTTTTCCCCTAACTTCAAGACAAAATCTTTCATTTTTATTAAATTAAAATTAAGTAAATTAATTTTTTTTTTTTTTTTTTTTTTTAATTTTTTTTTTTTTAGCATTTTTTTTTTCCATTTTATTTTTTTTTTTTTTTTTTTTTAAATAAAAATAAAATTTTTAAATTTATTAAAAATAAGTATATAATAATCATTTTTTTTTATAAAGGAACTAATTTTTATAAAAATTTTTATTTATAACAAATATATAAAATAATATTATAAAAGAGAGTTATTATATGAATCCAATATTAAATATTGCAATTAGAGCCATTCGAATTGGTGGAAAAATTATTACTCAAAATTATGACTCAAAAAATATTACTTATCATTCTGAAAAAAAAAAAAATTTATATTGTATAAACAAAATAAGAGAAAAAATTTTTTCTACTATGCACTCTATTATATATCAATCATATCCTCAACATTCTATTATTAATATATATTCTAAAAAAAAAATTGTTTTTTATGCTGATCAATGGTTGATCAATCCTTTAAATGGAACAATGAATTTTATTCAAAAAATACCTCATTTTTGTTTATCTATTCTTATTAAAGAAAAAAACCAAACTTATATATCCGTTATTTATGATCCTATTAAAAATGATTTATTTACAGCTATTAAAGGGCAGGGATCACAATTAAATGGTTTTAGAACAAGATGTTCTGAATATAACAATATATATAATAAAATTTTTGCATTTTATTTTAAAGAAAAAAATACAAAAAATATGTATTTATACACTTTATTGACACAATATTTTTTACAAGAAAAAATATCTTTAAGGAAAACAGGATGTTCTATTCTAGATTTAGCATATTTATCTTCTGGAAAAATTAACGCTTATATTGGATTTAATGAGAAATATTTACATATTATTTTCGGGGAATTACATATTAGAGAATCAGGAGCACTAATAACTGATTTTATTGGAGGGCACGATTATATTAAAAGTAAATTAATATTGGCTGGTCAGGCTAATATTTTAAGATATATTTTAAAAAAAACACGTATACTAAGTAATGATTATTTAAAAAAAACAATTAATAATAATTCACATATAAAAAATATAAAAAAAATTTAAATAATCATTACTATAAATAATTTATTAAAAATTATTTTAATTTTATAATATATAGAGATATTTTATATATTATAAATTTACTGAATTAAAAATATTATTTATAGCACTAGAATTTAATTCTAAAAAACATCCAGATTTAAGATTTTTTGGTAGTACGGTTTTACCATAGCGAATACGAATTAATCGATTAACTTGTATACCAACAGACAACCATAATAAACGTACTTCTTTATTTTTTCCTTGTAATAATGATACTTTAAACCATTGATTTTTTTTTTGATAATTTAAATTAATAATTTCATTAAATTTTGAAATAGAATTACCTATTTTAATTCCTTGTTTTAAAATAAAAATTTTTTTTTTTGATATTTTACCAAATACCCTAACTAAATATTCTCTTTTAATTTGATAACTAGGGTGCATTAATCTGTATGCTAATTCACCATAATTTGTAAATAATAATAAACCGGAAGTATTCATATCTAATCTACCAATACTAATCCATTTAGAATCAATTAATTTAGGTAATTTTTTAAAAACAGTAATTCTATTATATTGATCTTTATTAGTACATATTTCTCCAATTGGTTTATTATAAATAATAATTTTTACTATATCTGTTTTTAATAAAATTTTTTTATTATTTAAAATAATATATTGAATATCTTTTTTTATAAATCGTTCGCCTAATAATACAATTTTTCCATTGATTTTAATTAGTTTATTACGTATTTTTTTTTCAATACTACGACGTGAACCTAATCCGGAATTAGATAATATTTTTTGTATTTTTTCTTTCATAAATTTTTCCAATATATATGAATATAATATAAGTATATAATTGATTATTTAAAATCGAGAATTTGATAATATGTCTATATTGTATAAAATATTTTTTAATCATATAAATATTTTTTTTATAAAAAAAATGTTATTATGAATTTAATATTAATTCATAATATATATTTTTTTTAAAAAAAATAATCATTAAACATGAAATTAATAATATTTTTAAAGAATTTAAAATATTATAAATAGATATAATTAATTTATTAGTAAATATATTTGATATATCTTGAATTATTTTTAGTATTTTATAAAAATTAATAAAATTAGTATTTATATCAATAAATTAAATAAAAATTTTTTACTAAAATAATTAATTTCTTAATATATGCATTTAAAAAAATGATTCTCTAAATAATCAACATAATAATAAATGTTTTAATGATAATTAAATATATTAAAAATATAAATATAACAAATATAAAAATTATTTTTAATAAATGTATCTTAAATATTTAGTTGTATATATTAAAGACATATAATATAGTATATTTATATTTAAATTAGTATTAAAAATAATTTTAATATTATTATGTTGTAATAAAATAATTTTATATAAAAATAAAATGAAAAAAATTCTAAAAAAAATATACACTGGTACATGTTTAACTGAAAAAGAAAGTTTTATATTATTTAATCATATTTTATATGAAAAACTTAATAATATTCAAATATCTGCTATACTTGCCATTATGGCATCTCGAACAGAAACATATGAAGAAATTATAGGCGCAAGAGAATCAGTTATACAGCATATGAAATATTTTCCTGCACCTAATTATAGTATTTCTGATATTGTTGGTACGGGTGGTGATCAAAAAAACAGCTTTAACATATCTACAGTCAGTTCAATTGTTGCTGCTGCTTATGGAATAAAAATTGTAAAAATGTGTAATATAAACTCATCTAGTAATTCCGGATCTGCAAATTTATTACAAAAATTACAAGTAAATTTAAAAATATCACCTAAAAAATCACGAAAATGTCTTGATCAATTTAATATTTGTTTTTTATTTGCTAATTTTTATTTAACAAGTTTTAAAAAAATATCTAAAATTCGCAGTTTGTTAAAAACAAAAACGATTTTTAATATATTAGGTCCATTATTAAATCCTGCTAAACCTACTTTTGCATTAATAGGTGTATATAAAAAAGATTTAATGCCGTTGTATGCAAAAATATTATCTAATTTACAGTATCAAAGAGCTATTATTGTGCATAGTGGGGGTATAGATGAAGCTACATTATATGATAATATATATATAACAGAAATAAATAATAAAAAATATACAGAATATATTTTATCTCCTAAAGATTTTGGTTTAAAAAAATATTCTAAAAATTTTATTTTAGAAAAAAATGAAGCAGAAAATTATACAGAAACAATCAAATTATTTAAGGGTATAGGAGAGCCTGTATATGTAAAAACAGTAGCTATTAATGTAGCATTATTAATGAAAGTATTAGGATATAATAATCTATCTCATAATACATTAAATATTTTAAATTTTATTAATTCAGGTAAAATTTATAATTTTGTTCTTAAATTATCCAAATTATTTAATTAAATTAAATTATGAAAAATAACATTATTTCTAAAATATTACAAAGTACATATAGCTGGATTCAATATAAAAAAAATAATTTACCTTTAAATTCTTTTTATAATAAGATCAAACAATCAAAAAATTGTTTTGAAAAAGCATTAAAAAAAAATAATCCATCATTTATATTAGAATGCAAAAAAGCATCACCATTAAATGGTGTATTTAAAAAAAATTTTAATATTTCAAAAATAATAAAAATCTATAATAAATATGCTGATGTTATTTCGATAATTACAGAAGAAAAATTTTTTCATGGTAATTTTAATTATTTATTAGAAGCGCATAATAAAACAAAAAAACCTTTATTATGTAAGGATTTTTTTATTGATCCATATCAAATATATTACGCGCGTTATAATAAAGCGAATGCAATTTTATTAATGTTATCTATTTTAGATGATACTCAATATATTAAATTATCAAATATTGCTAAAAGTATGAATTTAGGTATTTTAACAGAAATACACACATTTAATGAATTAAAGCGTGCATTATTGTTAAATGCTTCAGTAATTGGAATAAATAATAGAGACTTAAAAAATCTTTCTATTAATATAAATAATACAAGAATATTAGCTCCATTAATTCCTAAAAATAAAATTATTATTTGTGAATCAGGAATTGATAGTTATAAAAGTATTCGTTCTTTACGTAGTACAGTAAATGGTTTTTTAGTAGGAACACATTTAATGCGTTCTAAAAATTTAGAATTTTCTACTCGAAAATTAATTTATGGCGATAATAAAATTTGCGGTTTAACAAAAAATAAAGATGCACATATCGCAGATAAATCCGGTTGTATATATGGAGGATTAATTTTTGTCCCTGAATCACCTAGATATATTAACGATCAAATGTGTGAAAAAATTATTATGAATAATTTGTTACGATATATCGGTGTTTTTTGTAATGAAGAAGATAAAAATATTCTTATAAAAGTTAATAAGTTTAATTTATATGGAGTTCAATTACATGGAGGAGAAAATCAAGAATTTATTAGAAGATTAAAAATCTTATTACCAAAGCATGTGCATATTTGGAAATCTATTTCAATGAATAAAAACACAATAATAAATAATATTGTCTATATTAATCGTTATTTATTAGATAATAAAAAAGGTGGAACCGGAAAAACATTTGATTGGAATTTAATTAAAAAAGTTAATACATCGAATATGATGTTATCAGGAGGATTAAATTTAAAAAATTGTTTTTTAGCATCTACATTAGGTTTTCGTGGACTAGATTTTAATTCAGGATTAGAAATATCACCAGGAATTAAAGATCCTAAAAAAATTATATCAGCATTTAAAATATTGAGATATTTTCCTAAAAATAAAAATTTATCAAACTAAACAATTAAAAATATGACAATATTAAATCCTTATTTTGGAAAATTTGGTGGAATGTATGTCCCGCAAATTTTAATTCCAGCTTTATATGAATTAGAAAAAACATTTATTGAAGCAAAAAAAGATAAAAAATTTAAAAAAAAATTAAATATGTTATTACATTCTTATGCTGGAAGACCCACTCCATTAACATTATGTAGAAATATTACAAAACATACTAACACTAAAATTTATTTAAAAAGAGAAGATTTATTACATGGTGGGGCGCATAAAACTAATCAAGTATTAGGACAAGCATTATTAGCAAAAAGAATGAAAAAAAAAAATATTATCGCTGAAACGGGAGCTGGTCAACATGGGGTTGCTTCTGCTATAGCTTGTTCTTTATTAAATTTGAAATGTCGTATATATATGGGAGAAAAAGATATTCAAAGGCAATCACAAAATGTATTAAGAATGAAATTACTTGGTGCAAAAGTTATTTCAGTAACATCTGGGTCAGCAACACTTAAAGATGCTTGTAATGCTGCAATGAGAGATTGGGCAAATAGTTATTCTAATTCTCATTATATGATTGGTACTGCAGCTGGTCCTCATCCATATCCAACTATTGTTAAAGAATATCAAAAAATTATTGGAAAAGAAACTAAAAGACAATGTCTATTAAAAGAAAAAAACTTACCAGATTTTGTTATAGCTTGTGTTGGTGGTGGGTCTAATGCTATTGGAATATTTTCTTCTTTTATTAACGATAATGCTGTAAAATTAGTTGGAGTAGAACCTGCGGGTTTAGGTTTACATACAGGAAAACATGGTTCTCCTATACATGATGGGAAATTAGGAATTTATTTTGGAATGAAATCATATCTCATGCAAAATAATGATGGACAAATTCAAAAATCTTGGTCAATTTCAGCTGGTTTAGATTTTCCTTCCGTTGGACCAGAACATGCTTGGTTAAATTATATCAAAAGAGTTAAATATGTAACTATTACTGATGAAGAAGCAGTTAGTTCTTTTTTAAAATTATCAAGATTAGAAGGAATTATCCCTGCTTTAGAATCATCACATGCTATTGCATATGCATTAAAATTAATGCATAAAAATCCTGATAAAAAACAAATTATTATTGTTAATTTATCTGGTCGGGGTGATAAAGATCTTAATACTATTAATAATAAAATAAATTAATAAATATGAGTAAACAATGAAATCAAGATATACATCTTTATTCCAAAACCTATCTTTAAACAAAGAGTGTTGTTTTATACCATTTATAGTATTAGGAGATCCTTCAATAAATATTTCTTTAGAAATTATTGATATTCTAATTACAAATGGTGCTGATGCATTAGAGTTAGGAATACCTTTTTCAGATCCTATAGCAGATGGAGTAGTTATACAAAATTCACATATTAGAGCATTAAATAATAATATAACGATTAAACAATGTTTTGATATTATATTTAATATAAGAAAAAAATATCCTAATATACCTATTGGATTATTAACCTACTCGAATATTATTTTTTGTCAAAAATTACCAGTTTTTTATTCATTATGTCGTTCAATTGAAATTGATTCTGTTTTAATTGCTGATCTTCCAATAGAGGAATCATATATTTTTCGTAAAATAGCAAATAAAAATAATATATCATCAATATTTATTTGCCCTCATGATGCAAATAAAAAGTTTATTAAAAGAATTGCTGCTGTTTGTAAAAGTTATATATATCTTGTATCAAGACCCGGAATTACTGGAATACAAGCAGTATACCCGCAAAAATTATTAATAAATATAATAAAAAAATTAAAAAAATATAACTCACCTCCTATTATACAAGGGTTTGGTATTTATAAAGCAAGTCAAATTAAAAATATTATAAACAGCGGGGTACAAGGTATTATATGTGGTTCACGTATTATTAAAATAATAGAAAATAATTTATTTAATAAAAATAAAATGTTTAAAAAAATAGCAAAAATAGTAAAAATTTTTAAAAAAGAGACAATATATTAGATATTTAAAAAATAAAATAATAAAATATTTAGTATAAATAGTCTTATTATAATTAATACATAATAATATTATTTTTTAATATATACATATATTATTTATTTTTAAAGGAGGATATATGTTGTCGAATATATATATTATAATGTATGATACATATCAATTTTTTTATAAGAATATAATAAATATATTCGTGTATTCCATTATAAGTGCATTAATAAATATTTTTTTACAAAATATTTTTAGTATCAAAATAATCGAATTATCTATTTTATATACAAGTTATTTTTTTAAAAAAGAATCTTTATTCAATATTATTTATAATATGAATATTAATCAAAAAAAAGTTATTTTTTATATAGAATTTATAAAAGCATTTTGTTCTATTATTAGCAATTTTTTTTTGTTTATATCTGTTTTATATTTAATATATTTTATTTCATCTTCTATTTTAAAAAATATTTATTATACAATAATAAAAATATTTCAATCTTTTTTTTTATGTATGCCTCTTTTATATTTACAATTTTTATTAATAGGAACTAAATTTAATATTTTTATATTACCTAAAGTATTATTATCTCTTGCATCTTTTATGTCTCTTATTATATTTTTTATAGAAAAAAAAAATATTTTTTATTCATTTATATATAGTATAAAAATACTTCTTTATAATATGTATATTATTATGCCGATTATTTTATTAAATTTAATATTTAGAAAATTAATTTTTATATTTTTTAAAATATTTTTTATGTTTCCAGCATATATAAATATTTTTTTATTAAATTTTTTTATAAATATATATTTTTCTTATATAATCATATATTTATTTAGATTTTATATTTATTCTAAAGTTAATAATATTAATAATTAATTCTTTTAAAATATTTTAATAATGATAATTATTTTTTATATAAAAAATAATTATCATTATTAATTTTTCAAAATATAATATTTTTAATAATTTTAAAAATATTAAATAAATAAATTGTAAATATTTATTTAATTACATTTAAAAATTTATATATTTAAAAAATATAATTTTTTATAAAAAAATTCTTTTCAAAAAAAACTTCTATATCTTATTTAGTGAATAAAATGTTAAAAAATAAAAATGTTGATATTGTATGTGATAAAAATTTAATGTTAAAAACAATTGCTATGCCTGCCCACAAAAATGTTAATGGAAATATTTTTGGAGGATGGATTATGTCTCAAATGGATATTGGAGGAGGTATTTTAGCTAAAGAAATTTCTAAAGGTAAAGTTTCTACTGTATATGTGAAATATATAAATTTTTTAAAACCAATATCAGCGGGAGATATAGTAAATTGTTATGCACGCTGCATTAAAATAGGTAATACTTCTATAACTATAGAAATAGAGGTTTGGGTTAAAAAAATAAATTCTTGTTCTTTCAGTTTATTATATTGTACAAATACTGCTACATTTGTTTATGTAGCTATAGATAAATATGGTAAACCTAGAATATTACCTATAACGAATGGTATATAATTTTTCATACAATTAAATATAATATTTTTATATTAATAATTAAATTAAATTTAAAAAAATAATTATTTTTTTATAAGAATATTTATAAAATTAAAAAACAGATATACATGATTTAATATTAAAAATAATTTAATAATGTTTTATGAAAATATTTTTTATGATTAATGTGATATAAGATTTAATTTTTATTTAATATTTATATACATTTTTATTAAATAATCAATAATTTTTATTGATTAACATATTTTTCAAAAATATTATTTTTTTATAATAATTTTTATTATTATTTAATTTTTTTCAAAAAAAACATAATTATTAGGGTTCATTAATAACATGCAGAAAATTTTAAAATTCGTATTGCAAACATTTAAATATATAAATAAGTTATTAAACATAATAAAAGAGATATTTTTACACACAGTGTTGTTAGTAATAATTGGCATAACAATTTGGGTAGCTTTGCATTTTAAAAAACATACTAACGCCCCAATTCCAAGTATAAAACCAAAATTATTAATAGTAAGTTTAACCAGTAAAATAGAAGAGATATCAGTTTCAGAAGCTTTAACAAATAAATATAATGCATCTCTTTCAAAAAAAAAAGAGGATGAAGAAAAAATTACTTCTATTTTTGAAATTACTGACAAAATTGAACAAGCAAAAAATGATCCTGAAATTGTTGGATTGATGTTAAGAGCAGATGATCGTTTTTCTAGTAATCAAGTAGTTTTAGAATATATTGGAAAAAAAATAAATGAATTTAAAGAATCTAAAAAACCTGTTGTCACTATAGGAAGATGTTATTCACAGGGAGCATATTATTTAGCAAGTTTTTCAGATAAAATTTTCTTATCACAAGAAGGAAATATTCAAATAAATGGAATTTCTACTAGTAAAATATATTTAAAAAAATTTTTAGATAAATTTCATATAAACATGAATGTATTTAAAATAGGGAAATATAAATCTGCTGTTGAACCGTTTTTAAGAAATTCACCATCAAAAGAAAATAAAAAAATAGAACAAGATATAATCCAATATAAATGGAAAAAATTTGTACAAGATATAGCACATAATAGAAACATTCCAATTAGAGAAATATGTCCTAATCCTGATGAGATAACAAAATATTTACAAAAACATAATAATAATTATGCAAAATATGCATTACATTATAATTTAGTAGATTATCTTGTGGATAAAAATAGTGTTAATAAATATTTAATTGATATGTTTTATAAAAAAAGCAATGATACTGATTATGAAACAATTGATATTCATGATTATAAAATAAAGAAAAAAATAACAGATTCAAGTCCTAATAAAATTGCAATAATACTAGCTAATGGAGTTATTGGAAGTAATATTAATGCAGTTAATGCTATGAATGTTAGATCTGTTGCGGATCAAATATATATTGCAAAACATGATAAAAATGTTAAAGCGGTAGTATTGAGAATTAATAGTCCAGGTGGTAACGTTGAAATTTCAGAAATAATGAGAAAAAAATTACTTGAATTACATAAACATAAAAAACCGCTAATAATTTCTATGGGAGATGTTGCTGCTTCTGGAGGTTATTGGATTGCTACAGCAGGTGATTATATTTTTGCACATAAAACAACATTAACTGGTTCTATTGGTATTTTTTCTGTTGTTCCTACTTTAGAAAAAATATTATCTACTTTAGGTATAACCAATCAAATAATAGATACAAAATATAATAGTAGTTATAATTTATTTAATAGTCTTTCAGAGCAATATAAGAAGAAAATGAATTTAGAAATTTCTAATGGATACAATAAATTTATTACAATTGTAGCTAAAGCACGTCACAAATCAATAGATGAAATAAGTGATATTGCGCAAGGACGAGTATGGATGGGAGCAAATGCAAAAAAAGTAGGATTAGTTGATGAAATTGGTGATATAGATTCCGCTGTTAAGAAAGCCGCGCAATTAGCTAATGTTAAAGATTATAATGTATTATGGTTAGACACTGACTATTCGTTAATTAATTTTCTAAAAGAAAAAATAAATTTATTAACAACAAATGTATTGAAAAATGTTTTATATACTTTTGTATCTAAAGAACTTATCAATAAAATATCTATTTTTTATAACAACATCTTTTATATAACTAATATATTTGAATTTAATCAATTAATGTCTCTTTATTACGATGATTATAAAATAAAATAAATTGAATTATATTTAGTAAATAAAAACACCAACAAAAGAAGTTATACTATATTTTGTTTGGTGTTCTTGTTTTATTACTAAATTAATATTAAAAAAAATTTCATAAAAATAAAAATAATTTTTATTTATAAAAAATATTATTTTTTATTTATTAATATTAAAATACTTCGTATAAATAATATTTTTATCAAAAAATATAAATAAAAATTTAATATATTCATTATTTTTCTTGTAACATTATAGATATTGTTTATCAGCATGATAAGAAGATCTAACAAAAGGACCTGAAAAAACTTTGGAAAAACCTAATGATAATGCTATATTTCGAAAAATTATAAATTCTTTAGGTTGAACATATTTTTTTACTAATAAATGATTTTTACTAGGTTGCATATATTGCCCCATTGTAATAATTGATACACCTACTGATTTTAAATCTTTTAATACAGAAATAACTTCATTCTTTTTTTCACCTAAACCTAACATTAATCCAGATTTTGTAGGTATATTAGGACATATTTTTTTAAATTCATATAATAAATTTAAAGATTTTATATAATTTGCTCCTGGGCGTACAGACGAATATAATCTAGGAACATTTTCAATGTTATGATTAAATACATCCGGAGGATATTTATTAATTTTATTTAATGCTATTTTTTCTCTACCTCTAAAATCAGGAACTAAAATTTCTATTTTTATATTTTTTTTTTTTCGAATTGTATAAATACATTTAGAAAAATGTTCTGCTCCTCCATCCTTTAAATCGTCTCTAGATACAGATGTTAAAACAACATATTTCAAATTTAATTTTAAAATAACATCAAATATTTTTCTAGGTTCATCAGTATCTACCATTAAAGCTCTTCCTTTTTTGACTGCACAAAAAGGGCATTTACGAGTACATATAGAACCTAATATCATAAATGTCGCTGTTCCATTATTAAAACATTCTGATAAATTTGGACAATGCGCTTCCTCACATACAGAATGAAGTTTGTTATTTTTTAATATATTTTTAATTTTATTAATTTTATATAAATTAGAAGGTAATCTAACTTTTAACCAATTTGGTTTTTTTAAAATAGATTTAAATTCATTAGAAGATAAAATTGTAGATATGTGATGTGTATTTTTTTCTTTTTGATGCAATATATTTATTTTTTTTTTCTGAAACATATTTATTTTGCTCTAATTTATATTTATTAATTAAAATAAGCTAATAAAATTATATATTTTAATATATATTGAATATATAAAAAATAATTAATATTATATTAATATATAATTAAAGAACATACAAAATTTTTGTATAAAAATTTTCTTGATTTCTTTTATACTAATATTTTTATTAAAATCCTTTATTTGTGTCATTATTATATCTTTATTTCCACAAGGATTAATATATTTAAAAGGATTTAAATTCATATCAATATTTAAAGCTAATCCATGTAAAGAGCAACCATTTATAATTCTAAAACCTAATGAACAAATTTTTTTTTTTTAACATATACACCTGGCCATTTTTCTTCTGTATGCGCTGATATATTTAAGAATTTTAATAATTGAATAATTAATACTTCAATTTTTTGCACTAATTCATAAAATTTAATTTTTTTTCTTTGTAAATTAATTAATAAATATATAATTAATTGTCCGGGCCCATGAAAAGTAATTTTTCCACCTCTAATAGATTGAAATACCGGAATATTATTAATATGTGAAACACAATATTTTTTTTCTGAAGCGCCATAAGTAAAAACAGGGTAATGTTCTAAAAACCACAATTCATCAATTGTATTTTTATTTCTGTTTTGTGTAAATTTTTTCATTCTTTTTTCTATATTCATCCAATGACATAAACCTAAATCTCGTATAATAATATTCATTTTTTTAGTGTTATAAATTAAAATTAAAGAAATTGAAAAGTTAAAATTATATTTTAAAATATATATATAAATATTTTAATTAAATATAATGCAAAAAATAGATTTTACCTTATTAATCAATCTATTAAATACTATAACAAGCAGTAATTTTATGATTTATTTTATTTTTTTCTTTTTTTTATTAATTTACTTATTTTTAATAATAAAAAATTAGTTATTAATATTCATATACTATTGGTAATATATAAAAATTTATATAAATATTAAAAAAATTCAGATAAAAAATAAAAAAAATAATTTTATACATAAAATAATATCAATAATAAAATATATAATTTTATTTATCTGACTTCTTTTTTTCGGTTTTATAGATTTATTTTCTATAAAAATATTAGAGTGATATTCATTAGATTTACTATAATAAATAGTATAGTAAAACGAATTAAATATATAGATAAATCAGAATTTAAAAAATTTATATTAAATTCTTAATTGATTTATAACTAATAATTTATATAATGTTTATAAATTTTTAATAAAAAACATATTATATTAATATATAATTATGTTTTTAATATATTTTAGTTAACAATAGAAGCAATGATTGTTTTAGTATGATTATTTATAATTAATAAATGTACAATTATATTATCTGATACTTTATAATGAATTTTATTTTTTATATAAATAACCCCTAATTCTGGATGAAAAACTAATTCATTACGTATATTATGGATATACAGAGCTGGAATAAAAATAAAAGCACCATTTTTTAATAAACGAGCACGAATTCCTCCTTTTAAAATATCAATAATATTTGCTTGGTAAGATACATTATTATAATTTTTTTTATCAAAAAATTTCACATATAACCATTCTTCTATTTCTCTCTGTGCTATTCGAATTTTTCTTTTTCGGTTAATAATATGTGATATTAAAATATTATCAGGTTTGACAATACTACTTTTTCCTGTTATGACAGATTTTATTAATCTATGATTAATCATATCACTATATTTTCTAATTGGAGATGTCCAAGTAGCATATGAATCCAAACCTAAAGAAAAATGCGGTTTAGAAAAAAGACTTATTTCACCAAAAGATTGAAAGCGATGAATTCTATAATTAACATATTCATTACACAATTTGTCTAATGATCTTTTTAATTTACAAAAACCAGATAAGGTCATAATTTCTTCTACTGTATAAAAAATATTATACTGTTTTAAAAATTCAATAACATTTTTCGCGTTAAATATATCAAAACCAGAATGTGTATTGTATAATCCGAATCCTAATTTTTTATCTAAAAAATTAGCTGCACAAATATTAGCTGTAATCATAGATTCTTCAATAATTTTATGTGCTATTCTTCTTTTTTCCATTGAAATATTTAATATTTCCCATGTTTTAGATATATTGAATTTGTATTCTAAACGATCTTTAAATATTAAAGCATTTTTTTTTCTCCAAATATTGCGAATAATATATATTTTTTTTAACAATAATATCTGTTTTTCAATCTTTTTATCTTTTGGTTTCCATGTTCCTATTTTTTCTAGCCAATCAGATACTTTTTCATATGATAATTTACTTTTTGATTTAACCCATGCTAAAAAAAAATCTATTTTTTTTGTTATAATATTGCCTTGATTATCAATTATTATTCGACACGCTAAAACTGGTCGTTTTACATGAGGTTTTAAAGAACAGGTGTTTTCAGAAAGTTCTTTAGGTAACATAGAAATATTTAATCCTGGTAAATAATTAGTAAAAACACGTTTTTTAGCTATATTATCTATTTCAGTATTTTCTAATATATATTCTGTAGGATCTGCAATTGCTACAGTCAGAATAAATGTATTATTCTCTGTTTGCTCTACAAAAAGAGCATCATCAATATCTTTAGTATTACAGTTATCAATAGTAATAAAATCTAAAGATGTTAGATCTATGCGATTATTATTATAAACATCATAAGAGGACAAATTTACAAAATTAACTATTGGTGATTTTTTTTCTAAATTATGCCGTGTTAATATAACATACCATGGTGATAAAGGATTATTTTTTTCAGAGATAAATTTTATAATTTTTACACTAAAATGATTATTATTATGTAATCTATGTTCTTTTAGTTCCGCAATTACCCAATCTCCATGTTTCCATGGTCGCACTAAAGAAGTTTTATATGGGTAAAATACTGTATTTCGTATATAAGGATAACTTGATTGTATATATAGACAATTATTTTTTTTATATATTGAACCTATAAATATTTTTAAAAAAGGTTCTATCAATTTTTCAGGATATATAATTTCTTTATTATTTTCTTGTTCAATCAAACCTATTATCTTATCCCCGTGTATAACTTTTTTCATATTTTTAGAAGGAATAAAATATGTTGTTCTAGAATCAACTTCTAAAAATCCAAAACCTTTAGTAGTGCTTTTTACGATTCCTTCAACTCTTGGTTTTTTCTTATGTAACTTATTTTTTAATTTTATAAGTAAAGGATTATTCTGAAACATAATATAACAACCTAATAATTTTTTATTATTAAAAAAATAAATTTAAATAAATGCTTTATATATTGTTTAATAAACACATTATTTATTCTTTTAAGTATGTTAATATTTAATCAATATTAATTTTATTGAATAAAAATAAATAATTTTTATTTAATGGAAATCATATACCATTTATGATAATTTTTACATTATATTTCTTCCAACATCTACATATATAACTTGTCCCGTTATCCCACTAGATAAATCAGAACATAAAAATGCAGCTACATTTCCTATTTCTTTTGTAGTAACATTTCTATTTAAAGGTGAATAATTTCGATCGGTACTCATTATTTTATGAAAATTTTTTATTACATATGATGCAGTTGTTTTAATAGAACCAGAAGAAATTGCATTAACTCGTATATTTTTTTTTCCCATAGAAATAGATAGATAACGTACACTAGATTCTAATGCAGCTTTTGTAATACCCATAATATTATAATAAGGGATACATTTAATTGCACCTATATAAGTTAAAGTTAAAATAGAAGATTTTTTATTAAGAAATTTTTCAGCTTCTTTTATAATTGCTATTAAACTAAATGAATTAGTTTCAATTGCATTTAAAAAATTGATACGATTAATTGTTTTAATAAAATCTTTATTCAACTGAATTCGAGGCACATAAGCTATGGAATGTATAATTCCGTCAAACATACCCCATATTTTAAATAATTTTATAAATAATTTTTTTATTGATTCATCAGAATTAACATCGCATTGTAGAATAATTTTAGAATTAACTTCTTTTGCAAGCGGTATTATTTTTTGTTTTGATTTTTTATTATGATAAACAAATGCTAATTTAGCTTTTTGTTTATACATAGATATAGCTATCCCCCATGCAATTGAAAAATAATTTTTAACACCAAAGATCAAAATTTTTTTATTTTTTAAAAAAGACATACATTATAATACCTCTATTACTTTAATCATAACATTATATATAAATATAAACTAATTAATTTACACGAACATAGTAATCATTATACTGATTTAGTATTTTTTGTATTTATTTTTGATAAAATTATTTTTTATAAATTTTTAATTTTATATTTTAAATAAATATTAATTTTAAATTATGGTAAATATGGTATATTTTTTTTTATAATTGCCCCGCCAAGACATAAATCTTGATGATAAAATACTGCTGATTGACCTATTGTAACGCACAAATTAGGTTTATTAAAAAGCACTGTTATATAATGATTGTTTTTATGAATATGAATCTGACAAATAACTGGAGTATATCTATATCGAATTTGCACCATACATTTTATTTTTAATAAATTTGGTTTGTTATTGATCCAATGGATTTTCTTTGTTAAAAATCCATATGATAGTAAATAAGGATTACCATTACCTTGTACTACTCTAAGAGTGTTAGAAGAGATATTTTTTTTTACTACATACCATGGATACATATTTTTATTTTTTTTACCGCCAATTTTTAATCCTTTTCTTTGACCGATTGTATAATATTCGCAACCTATATGTAATCCTATAAATTCTCCAGACATTGTTAATATTTTTCCCGTTTTATAAGGAATATAACGATTTAAAAATAAATTAAATTTTTTAGGCTGAATAAAACAAATTCCAGTTGAATCTTTTTTTTTATGAACCGATAATTTTATTTTTTTAGCTATTATTCGTGTTTGATGTTTTTTTATTTTAGATAATGGAAAAAAAATTTTAGATAGAATATTTGATTTCAGGGTATATAAAAAATAACTTTGATCTTTTTCTGCATCAATAGCTTTGTATAAATAAAAGTTATTATTTTTTTTTTTAATTGTAGCATAATGCCCAGTAGAGAAATAATCTGCTTGTAAATGTTTAAATGCAAAATTTAAACAGATATTAAATTTAATAAATTTATTACATAAAATGTCTGGATTCGGTGTATGCCCTTTTTTATATTCTGATATAAATTTTTGAAATACTTTTTCCCAATATTCTATAGAAAAATTAATTTTATGTAAAACAATACCTAATTTTTTACAAACAGATTTTGCATCTATTAAGTCAATTTTAGCGGAACAATAACTACTGGTATCATCTTCATCCCAATTTTTCATAAATAAACCTTCTACGTAATATCCTGCTTTTAGCAATAACCAAGCTGAAACAGAAGAATCAACACCTCCTGACATAGCTAAAATAACTTTTTTTTTCTTCATTTTTATCACTATTTAAGTAATTATATTTATTTTATTTTTTATCTAAACAATAGATAATCTTAAAAATATTTTTTATTATTAATTTAATTTATTTTATTATATAAAATATAATTTTTATTATAAATAAATAAATGCATAAAATAGATAAAAATTTTTATAATTTTATATATAATTAATTATATATAATATATTATAATTATAAAAAGTGTTTATTAAAATTATTTACAATAATATATATTGTATTATTATTTTAATAATAAAATTTATTAGATCAAAATTAAAACAAATGGTACACTAGTTATATGATGAAATATATAAGAAATTTTTCTATTATTGCTCACATAGATCATGGAAAATCTACGTTATCTGATCGATTAATACAGATTTGTGGTGGGTTGACTCAAAGAGAGATGTCAGAACAGGTTTTAGATACAATGGACTTAGAACGTGAACGTGGTATTACAATTAAAGCTCAAAGTGTAACAATAAATTATACATCTAAAAAAGGAAAAAATTTTTGTTTAAATTTTATTGATACACCCGGGCATGTAAATTTTGCTTATGAAGTTTCACGAGCGTTATCAGCATGTGAAGGTGCTTTATTAATAATAGATGCAGCTCAAAGTGTTCAAGCTCAAACAGTTGCAAATTGCCATAGTGCTTTAAAAATGAATTTATCAATTTTACCAATTTTAAATAAAATAGATTTACCTAACGCTCGTCCAAAACAAGTATGTCAGGATATAAAAGATATTATTGGAATTTCAACAAAAGATATTGTTTTATGTTCAGCAAAAACAGGAAAAGGAATACCAGAACTATTAGAAAAAATTATAACAGTTATTCCTTCTCCTAAAGGAAATATTAATAATCCATTACAAGCGTTGGTCATTGATTCTTGGTTTGATAAATATTTAGGTGTAGTTTCCTTGGTACGTATAAAAAACGGATTTATAAAAAAAAAGGATAAAATCTATATTTTAAGAACTAAACAAGTATATCAGGTTGAACAATTAGGTATTTTTACACCAAAAAGAATTTTAAAATCAATATTATCTTGCGGTGAAGTTGGATGGATTATCTGTGGAATTAAAAATATTCATTCTATACTAGTAGGTGAAACCATTACATCATTTAAAAATCCTTCTACTAATATATTATCCGGTTTTCAAAAAATTAAACCAAAAATATATGCCGGGTTATTTCCAATTAAAAATAATCAATATAATCAATTTAAAGAAGCTTTAAATAAACTTCAATTAAATGATTCTTCTTTGTTTTATGAACCTGAAAATTCACAAGCATTAGGATTTGGATTTAGATGTGGATTTTTAGGAATATTACACATGGAAATCATTCAATCACGTTTAGAACGAGAATATAATATAGAAATTATTTTAACAGCACCTACTGTTGTATATGAAATAGTTTTAATAAAAAATAAAAAAATAATTTATTTAGATAATCCTATAAAATTTCCTCATACACATTTAATTTATGAAATTAGAGAACCAATAGCTTTTTGTAATATTTTAACACCAACTAAATACATTGGAGAAATTATTAATTTATGTATTAAAAAAAGAGGTATACAAAAAAATTTAATATATCACAATAAAAAGACTGTTATTCAATATGAAATTCCATTATCAGAAGTAATTTCAAATTTTTTTGATCAATTGAAATCTATTTCTAGTGGATATGCTTCATTAGAATATAATTTAATTGGTTTTAAAAAAAGTGATTTAGTTAAAATGGATATTTTAATCAATTCTATAAAAATTGATGCGTTATCATCTATTTGTCATAGAAAAAATTCGATTCGTATTGCTAAAAATATAATAGAAAAAATAAAAAAAATAATACCAAGACATCAGTTTAATGTACCTATTCAAGCTGCTATTGAAAATAGCATCATTTCTAGAGTAAATGTTCAACAACTTAGAAAAAATGTATTATCAAAATGCTATGGGGGTGATATTAGTCGTAAAAAAAAATTGTTACAAAAACAAAAAAAAGGAAAAAAAAGAATGAAGATCATCGGGAATGTCAAAATTCCTCAAGAAATATTTTTTTCAATATTACAAATAGATTAATAATCAAAATAGGATATTTTAATATACATATGAAATTTTTAATAAAACATATAGTTATTGTTATAACTTGTATATTAATTTTTTTTTATATATTTAGTTATATAAATGATTTTTATAATTATTTTTATCAAAAAAACACACAAAAAAAAAAAATATAAAAAAATTATTAAAAGAGTTGTTAAAAGATTTATTTTTAATAATTTTTATTATCAGTATAAGATTATTTATCTTTCAGTCATTTACTGTTTCTTCAAGTTCAATGAATCCGTCTTTATTGACCGGTGATTATATATTAGTTCAAAAATTTTTTTATAATATAAAAAATTTAATTAAAAAAATCAAATTTAATAATTATCAACCAAAAAGAAATGATATTATCATATTTCAATATCCAAAAAATACACGCTTAAATTATATTAAACGTGTTATTGGTTTGCCGGGAGATATGGTTTTTTATAATCCTTTTACAAAAAGAATATATATTTTTAAAAAAATAAATAATAAATATACAATTACTTATAATAAAAAAGAAAAAATAAATAATTTTACACTTAATATTATAAAAAATAATAAAAATTTTAATAATAAATATTTTCATACATACCGTTCATTAATACAAGAAAAATATCAAGAAAAATTCAAATATCATATACATGATATAATCTTATTTCATGGTATAAAAAATTCTTTATATTTATATAATAAACATAAAACAAAATGGATGTGGATAATTCCTAAAAATCAATATTTTGTTATGGGGGATAATCGAGATAAAAGCTCAGATAGTAGATTATGTGGTTTAGTTAAAAAAAAAAATATATTAGGAAAAGCAAAATATATATGGTTTAGTATAAATTATAAAAGTAAAAAATGGTTAAATATCATACGTTTCCATAGAATTTTTAAAAAAATTCAATAAAATTATTTTATATCATAAATATTAAATTGAATAATATTTTTAAAGTAAATATATTAATTATTTTAATTTTTAACTGGTGTAACATGAATCTAATGATTATAAGAAAAATACAAAAATTTCTTGGCTATAAATTTACTAATGTATCATTATTGAAGCATGCCTTAACCCATAGAAGTGCAAGTAAAAAACATAATGAAAGATTAGAATTTCTTGGTGATTCTATTCTGAGTTTTATTATAGCTAAAGCATTATATCATCATTTTCCTAAAGTAAATGAAGGAGGGATGAGTAGAATGAGAGCGACATTAGTTAGAGGAAATACATTAGCAGAAATTGCATCTGAATTTTCTTTAGGTAATTATATTAAATTAGGGCAAGGAGAAAAAAAAAGCGGAGGTTTTAAACGTGAGTCAATATTAGCAAATGCTATTGAAGCAATTATAGCTAGTATATTTTTAGATAGTAATCTTTATACTGTAGAACAAATAGTTTTACAGTGGTACAAAAAACGTTTTAAAAAAATGAGTCCGATCGGAACAAAAAAGGACCCAAAAACTAGATTACAAGAATTTTTACAATCAAAACATTTTCCATTGCCAATATATCATGTAGGACAAATATATGGAGCTGCACATAATCAAATTTTTACTATTTATTGTAAAATAAATGGATTATCAGAAATATTAATTGGAATCGGAGCTAGTCGTAGAAAAGCTGAACAAGATGCTGCTCAAAATGCATTAATTCGATTGGAGGTAGAATAGAATATTTATGAAAAAAAATACTTTTTTTGGAAAAGTAATTATAGTTGGTCGAACTAATGTAGGTAAATCAACTTTATTAAATAAATTAATAAAATCGAATATTTCTATTATATCACATAAAAAGAATACTACACAAACACATATCACGGGGGTTTATACTTCTAATTTAACTCAATTTGAATTAATTGATTCACCGGGTTTAAAAAATAATTATACAAATAATATTGAAAAAAAAAAATTAAGAGATACTTTTAATCTAATAAATGAAATGAATATAATAATTTTTTTAATTAGTGGTTTTATTTGGTCTAAAGAAGAAAACAGACTTTTAAAATATATTAAAAAAAATAATAATAATTATATTATAGTAATTAACAAAATTGATCTTATAGATGATAAAAAATTATTGTTACCATTTATTTTGAAAATTAGTAAATTAACTTCTAATAAAGAAATTTTTTTAATTTCAGCAAAAAAAAATATATATTTAAAAAATTTATTAATTTACATAAAAAAAAAAATACCAATATCTAATCATGCACATGTAAATAAAAAGAAAACTACTTGTACAAAACAATTTTTAGTTACTGAGATAATCCGAGAAACATTAATTAATCTTTTAAATAAAGAATTAGTATATTCATTTACTGTATTTATTACTGATTTTTATAAAAATATAAAAAATAAATATATTATTCTTAGTATAATTTTTATTAAAAATATACGACATAAAAAAATAATTATAGGAAATAAAGGAGGAAAAATAAAAAAATGTAAAATACAGTCACAATATAAAATAGAAAAATTATTTCAAAAAAAAATTTATTTAAATATTAAAGTAAAAATAAAATAAATTTTTTACTTATATTTCAAAAGGAAACAACATGTCAATTATAGGTATTGGGATAGATTTAATAGATATAAAAAGATTTAAAAAATTAATTTTTCGTTATGGTATTAAAATACCTTATAAAATTTTAACAGAAAGAGAATTATATGAATATAATCATACAAAAAATTATAAAGAGAAATTTTTAGCTAAGAGATTTACAGCTAAAGAAGCTACTGCAAAAGCAATGGGAATTGGAATATATCAGAAAATGTTTTTAAAAAATTGTGAAGTTATACATAACATATATGGTAAACCAAAATTAAATATATTTGGTTACGCTGGAAAAATTTTAAAAAAATTAAAAACTAAAAAAATTTTCTTAAGTATTACAGATTCAAAAAAATATATGCAGTCAATTGTTATTCTAGAAAAATAAATAACAATAATTATTTCTATATAAATTGCATTTATCTTTTTTTTTTAAAAAAATTTTTTAACAAACTTGAGCATTCATATAATAGAACACCAGATTTAATATCTTTTATATGATGCTTAATATTATTGATATATAATAAATTCATAAAATATGAAAAATTATGTTTATTAGAACTATAGGATCCATATACAACTCTACATATTCTAGAATTGATAATAGCTGCAGAACACATAAAACATGGTTCATGTGTTACATATAAAACCGTATTATATAATCTATAATTTTTTAATTTTATTCCTCCTGTTTTTATAACTAATATTTCAGAATGAGCGCTAGAATCAAATAAAGAAATACAAGAATTACAAGATGAACTAACAAGATAATTACCTTTAACTAAAACAGATCCTATCGGTACTTCCCCTCTCTGTTTTCCTTTTTTTGCTTGGTTTAATGCTTTTTTCATCCAATAATTATCTATAAAATTCATTGTTATAAAATCCTATTTTATATAAGATATTTATTATCTTATATTTTTATTTATAGATATACGTTTAAATATTGTAGATTTTTCAATTTTCCATGAATTATTTTTTTTATCTAATCTTTTATCTTTAATAGATTTTCCTTTTACTATTCCTATTTTAATTTTACACCAAGATCTACTCCAAAATAATTTTATAGGAATAATTGTATATCCTTTTCTTTGACTATAAACAGATAAATTATAGATTTCTTTTTTTTTTAATAATAATTTTCTAATACGATTTGATTGACATATAATACAATTAGATGTAGTCAGTAATGGTTGAAAATATACCCCGCTTAAATAAACTTCGTTTTTTTTAATAGAAATATGTCCTTCGGTAATTTGAACAAAACCTGCACGAATAGATTTTACTTCCCATCCTTTTAAAACAATTCCAGAAACAATTGTTTTTTTTATAAAAAAATTATATTTAGCTTTTTTATTAAAAAATGTTTTTTTTTTGTTACTTTTTTTTTATTAATATACAATATTTTTTTCCTTATATTCATAAATATTTAATATTACAACTAAGTATATAATAAATTATATACAAAAATATTAAATAAATATCAAATTTAATTTGATTTGTCTTGTGATACTGAAACTAAAGCAGGCCTTAATAATCGATTATGTAATGCATATCCTTTTTGAATAATACATGTAATAAAATTATTTTTATATTTTCCCGAGAAATCAATAGATATGGCTTGATGAAAATCAGGGTTAAAGGGAACATTAATAGAATTAATTATTTCAATATCATATTCTTTAAATATAGATAAAAATTTTTTTTGAATATTTTGTAATTCTATGTCTATAGTAGAATTACTATTGTTTGAATTATTTAATGTATTTATCGTTGCTTCAATACTATCGATAATCGGTAAAACCAATAGAAAATTCTTTTCTAAAGAAAAATTATATGTATTATTAATTTTTTTTTGTAATCTCTTTTTAAGTTTTAATATTTTATCTTTATATATAATTGATTTATTTAAAATATCTTTTTTTAAATTTAATAATTTTAATTTTTTTTTATTTAATCGTTTTTCATCAATTATTACATCTTGATCTGATAAATTATTATTTTTGACACCTGAAGATGAATTACTAATAATATCATTACAATTCATAATTATATTTCCAAATTTTTTATATAAAAAAAATATTATTTATAAAACAAAATGAATAAAAATAGGTATATAAAAAAATAATTTTACGGTGCGGACGGGATTCGAACCCGTGACCCCCGGCGTGACAGGCCGATATTCTAACCAACTGAACTACCGCACCAATATTTAATTTATTAAAATATATATTTTATATTTATTTATTAAACTAGTCAAGAAAAACAATAAATAAAATAATTATTAATTTAAAATTTTTTTTTAATTATTTTGATATATTTTTTATGTTTTTTGTTTTCTGAAGAATTGGCAAATAAAACTTTTAATGGGAAAAATACTTTACTTTTTTTTAAATGTGTTAAGTTGATTGAACAAATATTTTTTGAATTAAATTTAATTTTTTCTTGTTTACTTGTCATATATAAATATAATTTCATTAATATTTTAGCATCTAATAATGCATTATGTAATTCTCTATTAACGTTTATCATCTTATATCTTTTACATAAAGCATCTAAACTATTTTTTTTTCCTGGAAATATTTTTCTTGCAAGTAGTAATGTATCTGTAATAGTACTAAATTGACTTATTTTTTTAATTCCATAATTTAATTTACTAAATTCATAATCTAAAAAACTAATATCAAATATCGCATTATGAACTATAATTTCTGATTTTTTTATAAAATTAAGAATATCTATATATACTTCATTAAAAGTTGGTTTATCTAGTAAAAAACTATCAGAAATTCCATGAATTTTGTATGCTTCTTTGTCAATCTTTTTTTTAGGGTTTAAATAAAAATGTAAATATTTTCCTGTATATTTTCTATCAATAACTTCAATTATACCTATTTCAATGATCTTGTGATTAAGATATAAACAACCGTGTTGATTCATCCCTGTGGTTTCTATATCTAATATTACTTTTCTACTAGGATTGATATTATTCATATGTCAAAATATTTAAAATAAATTAATTAAAATAAAATTTATATATAAAATATATAAAAATATAAACTTTTAAAGTAAAATGTTTTTATTAAAAAAATATATATTTATTTATATAAATAAAAAAAATTATTATTAAAATAAAAAAATGAAATAAAATGAAGTGAAATGAAGTGAAGTGAAATGAATTGAATTGCATAGAAATAAAAAAATAATGGAGCTAAGCGGGATCGAACCGCTGACCTCCTGCGTGCAAAGCAGGCGCTCTCCCAGCTGAGCTATAGCCCCTTTTTTTTAAAAATGGTAGGCCTGAGTGGATTTGAACCACCGACCTCACCCTTATCAGGGGTGTGCTCTAACCGGCTGAGCTACAAGCCTGTTTTACTATAAATCAAAAAATTTATGTGGGCACGATCCAATTAAATATTTTTTATTTTAAGGAGGTGATCCAACCGCAGGTTCCCCTACGGTTACCTTGTTACGACTTCACCCCAGTTATGAACCACAAAGTGGTAGGCACCCTCCTAAAATTTAGGTTAGGAAACCTGCTTCTTTTGCAACTCACTCCCATGGTGTGACGGGCGGTGTGTACAAGGCCCGGGAACGTATTCACCGTGACATTCTGATTCACGATTACTAGCGATTCCGACTTCGTGGAGTCGAGTTGCAGACTCCAGTCCGGACTACGATACACTTTATGAGGTTTGCTTGTCTTTGCAGATTAGCTTCTCTTTGTATGTACCATTGTAGCACGTGTGTAGCCCTGGTCGTAAGGGCCATGATGACTTGACGTCGTCCCCACCTTCCTCCGGTTTATAACCGGCAGTCTCTCTTGAGTCCCCGGCCGAACCGATGGTAACAAAAGATAAGGGTTGCGCTCGTTGCGGGACTTAACCCAACATTTCACAACACGAGCTGACGACAGCCATGCAGCACCTGTCTCATAGTTCTCGAAAGCACTTCTATATTTCTATAAAATTCTATGGATGTCAAGACCAGGTAAGGTTCTTCGCGTTGCATCGAATTAAACCACATGCTCCACCGCTTGTGCGGGCCCCCGTCAATTCATTTGAGTTTTAGCCTTGCGACCGTACTCCCCAGGCGGTCGACTTAATGCGTTAGCTTCAGAAGTCATTTCTCAATGGATACAACCTCTAAGTCGACATAGTTTACAGCATGGACTACCAGGGTATCTAATCCTGTTTGCTCCCCACGCTTTCGCACCTCAGCGTCAGTTTTCGTCCAGGAGGTCGCTTTCGCCACAGGTATTCCTCCAGATATCTACGCATTTCACCGCTACACCTAGAATTCTACCTCCCTCTACGAAACTCTAGTTATTCAGTTTCAAATGCAGTTCCTAGGTTAAGCCCAGGGATTTCACATCTGACTTAAATAACCGCCTACGAGCTCTTTACGCCCAGTAATTCCGATTAACGCTCGCACCCCCCGTATTACCGCGGCTGCTGGCACGGAGTTAGCCGGTGCTTCTTTTTCAGGTAACGTCAGTTAATAATGATTTTAGCATTATTCTTTTCTTCCCTGATGAAAGTACTTTACAACCCTAAGGCCTTCTTCATACACGCGGCATAGCTGCATCAGGCTTTCGCCCATTGTGCAATATTCCCCACTGCTGCCTCCCGTAGGAGTCTGGACCGTGTCTCAGTTCCAGTGTGGCTGGTCATCCTCTCAGACCAGCTAGAGATCGTTGCCATGGTAAGCCTTTACCTTACCATCAAGCTAATCTCGTCTGGGTTCATCTAAATGCGCAAGGTTCTTAAATAATAACAAGAATCCCCTGCTTTAGTTTCTCAACATTACGCGGTATTAGCCACCGTTTCCAGTGGTTGTCCCCCTCATTTAGGTAGATCCCCAGATATTACTCACCCGTTTGCCGCTCGCCGGCAAAAATATAAATATTTTCCCGCTGCCGCTCGACTTGCATGTGTTAGGCTTGCCGCCAGCGTTCAATCTGAGCCATGATCAAACTCTTCATTTACGTATAACTATTTTATTACAATATTAATTTTTTTTAACTAAAATTAATAATGAATAATTTGTATCTGAATATTTAATTTTCATGTGCCCACATAAATTTTTTGAAGTATTTTTTTAAAGAACATTTTTATTACAAGATCTATATTATCTTGTTTTAAAAAAAAGTCAACATATTTTTTAAAATTTATATAAATACTATCTGATGATTAGTAATTTATATTATTTAATTAATTAACTAAATAAATTTTATATTTATAAAAATATTTTATTTCATTAATATAAATGATTTATCAATATTATCATATTTCATAAAATTAATAAAAATATATATTTTTACAACTGTAATTAATTATTATATAATAATTTTTATATATTTTACATATATTATATTAACAATATATATAGTATCTTGATAATTAAACAGGTAAATATATGAATATTCAAATTTTTTTAACAAAAAAAATAAAAAAAATATGTATAAAATATGGTATCTCAAAAAATTTTGATCCCATCATTCGAAAAAATACAAAAAAAAATGAAATTGATTATCAGATCAATGGAATTATTAAATTAAAAAAAAAAATATTATTATCTCCATATGAATTGTCAATAAAAATTGATAATTATATGAAAAAATATAACATTTTTAAAAAAATATTTATATCTAAACAAGGATTTATTAATATAACTTTAAAAAATGATTGGTTATGTAAATATATAAATAAAATGTATATTTCGAAGAATTTTAATATTTCTAAAAAAAAAAAAAAAATAGTAATTATCGACTATTCTTCACCAAATATAGCTAAAGAAATGCATGTTGGACATTTACGATCTACTATATTAGGAGACGTAACAGCTCGAGTAATGAAGTTTTTAGGAAATAAAGTTATTAGACAAAATCATATTGGTGATTGGGGGACGCAATTTGGAATATTAATTACTCAATTAAAATTAAAATCGCATAAATCTATCCATAATTTTGAAAAATTCTATAAAAAAGCATATTTATGCTATAAAAAAGATTCAAAATTTATAAAAGAAACACAAAAAAATGTAGTTAAATTACAAAATAAAGATAAAAAATGTCTCAAAATATGGAATATATTAGTAAATAAAACTATAAAAAAAAATAATTTAATATATAAAAAACTAAATGTTTTACTTAAAAATAGTGATATTAGAGGAGAAAGTTTTTATAATTTTATGTTACCAGAAATTATTTCTGACTTAAAAAAAAAAAAAATAGCAGTGAATTATAATGGATCGGTTATCGTATTCTTAAAAAAATTTAAAAATCGATTAGGTAAAAATATGGGAGTTATTATACAAAAAAAAGATGGAGCATTTTTATATACAACAACAGATCTTGCTTGTATAAAATATCGATGCAATATATTAAAAGCAGACCAAATCATTTATTATACTGATAGTAGACAAAAACAACATTTACTTCAGGTATGGGAAATAGCAAAAAAAGCAAAATATATAACAAAAAAAACATTATTAGAGCATCATTCTTTTGGAATGATTTTATGTAAAAATAATAAACCGTTTAAAACGCGTGACGGTAAAACAATTAAATTAATAGATTTATTAAATAAAAGTATTTCTAAAGCAAAAAAACTAGTAAGAAAAAAATACAAAAATATGAATAAAAATGAAATACAAAAAATTTCAGAAAATATTGGAATAGGTGCTATAAAATATTTTGATTTATCAAAAAATAGAACATCTAATTATATATTTGACTGGAAACAAGCATTATCATTAAATGGAAATACTGCTCCTTATATACAATATGCATATACCCGAATCCAGTCAATTATTAAAAATAATAAATCAGATTATAATGTTAACTTAAATAACATAAAAATATTCACCGATTTAGAAAGACAGTTAATATTAACTATTTTACAATTTGAAGAAATTATATTCATCTTAGAAAAAAATGGAACTCCTCATTTAATGTGTAACTATTTATACGATATAGCTGGAAAATTTTCAATCTTTTATGAAAACTGTCCAATTTTATCCGCAAAAGAGAAACACATCAAAATAAGTAGAATAAAATTATCTATTTTAACAGCTAAAATTATTAAAAAAGGTTTGTATTTATTAGGTATAAATACAGTGCAAAAAATGTAAATAAAATTTTATTCTTGTAAAAATAATTTGATTATTTACCTACTATATAAATAAATTTTATAATACGATCTTCAGAAATTTCTGAAAATGATAAAACTGTTAATTCCGGAATATTTATACAAAATAATTTCGATAATAAAATACGCAACTGAGGAAGAACTAATAAAACAATTGGTAAATTATCTTTTTTTTGAAGTGAAACAGATAATTGAGTTTTTTTGATTAATTTTTCAGAAAAAACAGGTTCTAATACATGATTTTTATCATCAATACATTTTAGCAGTATATCTGTAATATTAGAACTTAATCCAATAGCATTAATATATTTATTTTTTAAAAAAAATTTTTGAGTAATAAAGTTGCGTAATGCAATACGAGTAACATCAGTTAATTTTTCTATATCATTTTTCAAAATAGAACCATTTTCGATTAAAGTTTCTAAAATAGTTCTAATATCTTTAATAGATATATCATCTTTTAGTAAATTTTGTAACACACCCTGTAAAACAGTTACTGATATTATATTAGGAATTAAATAATCAACTAGCTTTGGATAATTTTGTGATACACGATCTAATAATTGTTGAGTTTCTTGAAAACCAAATAATTCATATAAATGTTTTCTTATAATTTTATCAAAATGTGTAATAATGACCGTAATAGGATCTACGATTACTAATTTATTTTTTAAAATATCTTTTTTTAAATTAGAATCAATCCATAATGAAGGAAAGTTAAAAACTGGTTCTATTACTTTTATACCTGGTATAGCAATACTATTATTAGAACGATTTATAACTAATAATTTATCTAAATAAATATCACCCGAACTAATTTCCACTCCTTTAATTAATATTTTATATCTTCCTTTTTCTAACTTATGATTATGAATTAAATGAATATCAGGTAGTAAAAAACCAAAATCTTGAGCAATATTTTTTCTTAGTTTATATAGATTTTTTAATAAATTATCATATTTATCTTTATAAATAGATTTTAAAAAAATAGAACTTAATTCTAAAGTAGTTAATGACTCGAATTGAATATCATTCCAAGTTAAATTTAATATTTTTTTTTCTTTAAAAATAGATTTTTTATCAAAAGTTCTTTTTGTACATTGTTTATTATATAAATACCATGATAATATAAATAAATTAATTGTAAAAAACAAAAAAATGAAATTTGGCATACCTGGAATTAAACTAAATATAAAGAAAATAACTCCACTAAAAAAAATTACTTGAGGATTATTAAAAATTTGACTAATCATTTGTTCACTAATACTAATTTTTTCAGAACTAACATGCGTCAAAATAACACCTGAAGCAATTGATATAATTAAAGAGGGGATTTGAGCTACTAAACCATCCCCAATAGTCAAAATACTGTATATTTTGGCCGCCTGTAAAAATACCATATTATGTTGAAAAATTCCTACTATTAAACCACCTATAATATTTACTACCATTATTACAATTCCAGCAATAGCATCTCCTCTAATAAATTTACTCGCTCCATCCATAGAACCATAAAAATCAGCCTCTCTATGTACATTGAGACGTCTTATTTTTGCTTCTTGTTCAGAAATAATACCAGCATTTAAATCAGCATCTATGGCCATTTGTTTTCCCGGCATAGCGTCTAAAATAAATCTTGCTCCCACTTCTGCAATTCTTCCAGATCCTTTAGTTATTACTAAAAAATTTATAATAACTAAAATAATAAAAATAACAATACCAATAAAAAAATTTCCACTAATTAAAAAAAAACCAAATGATTCAATAACATGTCCAGCAGAAAATGATCCAAGATGACCATTTAATAAAATAATTCGTGTAGAAGCAATATTTAACGATAATCGTAATAAAGTTGAAAACAATAAAACAGATGGAAAAGAAGAAAAATCTAGAGTTCTTGTAGTAAACATAGCAACAATCAAAATAATTATAGAAATAGCTATGTTTAAAGTAAAAAATAAATCTAAAACAAAAGATGGAAGAGGTAAAATAAGCATACATAAAATTATTAAAATTAGTAATGGGGCAAATAAAGAGCTAAATGTATAATTATTAATTTTTTTAAAACGATGAAATAAAAAAAATATTTTATTTATCAAAAATTTATTCTCCTAAAAAATAATTTATTAATTATCAAAAAATATAATAGGCTTAACTGGATATGTACCGCCATATTTTTTCCAATATTTTAATTGCCAAGCCCAGGATAAAATTTTTGCAATAGATATATATAAATTACTTGGAATATAACTTCCAATAGAAGAATTATTATACAAATATATAGCTAAAGAATTTGAAATAAATATAGGAATATTATTCTTCTTTGCAATTTTTATAATCTTTGCAGATAAATATCCTACTCCTTTAAATAATACCGTAGGTGAAGACATACTTTTTATTTCATATTGTATTGCAACAGCGCAATTTATAGAATTAAAAATAATTACATCAGACTTTTTTAAATCAAAAATAGAATATTTTTTTGATAATTGTTGAGTTAATGATCGCATTTTTTGTTTAATTAAAGGATTTCCTTCTAGTTCCTTATATTCATCTTTTACTTCTTGTATAGTCATACGTAGATTATTTAAATACTGAAAATATTGTAAAATTGCATCTATAATAGCAATAAAAAAAACAAATATCATTAATATACGGGTAAATTTAAAAAGAAAATAAAAACCGTAAAATATACTATTTAATAATGAATAAGAATAAAATTGATTTATTTTAGAAAAATTATCCCATATATAATAAAGAGACATAAAAATGATTATTATTATTTTCAATAAAGTTGAAAAAAATTCTATAATTATATTTGAAATTTTTTTTTTTTAATATTACTAACAACATCAATAAAATTTAAATTAATTGTGATAAATTTTATGCTTATTATTTCCCCGTAAATTAAAATAGGTGAAAATATTAATATAAAAAATATCCCTAAAAATAAAATTGAAAAAAATAAAACAAAATTTTTTATATTTTGTGATAAAAAAATAAATAATATTTTATATTGATTAATAATGTTATTTTGAAATGTTAAACTAGATATAAATAATTTTAAAAAATATAAAAAAATTTTTTTTTTATTTACAACCAATAAAAATAAAAAAAATAATAATATGAAAAAAGAATTTAAATCATATGAATATTTTATTTCTCCATTTTCCTTATACTTTTCAATTTTATACGGTGTTGCATCTTCAGTTTTATCTTCATTTGAGTTATAATTCATATACTATACCTATTTAAAAATTTATTTATTATGTAAATTAATAAGAATATTACTAATAAAATTAACTATGTTTATTTAATTTTTAATATAATTAAATTGTTTATTTATTATAAATTTTATTTTAAAATTTTTTTTATGAAAAATAAAAAAATATAATATTTATGATTTATAAAAATAAATTATATTATATACTGTATTAAAAATACTTCTCAAATTATAATAGATTTTTATAATTATTAAATAATAAAATTATTATGCATTATCTGTATAGATACATTTCTATAATTATTTATAAAATATAAAGTGAATGAATTCATGAATTTTATTATAAATAAAATTTAATAATCTATTTTATATTCTGGATAAAAAATTATGTATACAACAAAATATTTACTTTCTACAACGAAAGAAACACCAAAAAATACAGAATCTATTAGTCATCAACTTATGTTAAGATCAGGAATGATCCGTATGTTATCTGCTGGGATATATACATGGTTACCATCTGGAAACAGAGTAATAAAAAAAATTATAAATATAATTTCTAATATATTGGATCAATATGGATATATGGAAATTTGTATACCAATTATACAACCAAAAAAACTATGGAATCAAAGTGGAAGAGCAAAATTATACGGAGAAGAATTAATAAATATTAAAGATCGTAGAAAAAAAAAATACATATTAAGTCCAACGAATGAAGAAGCTATCAATTATATTTTTTCTCAAGAAATCCATTCATATAAACAGTTACCTATTGTATTGTATCAAATACAAAAAAAATTTCGAGATGAAATAAGACCAAGATTCGGTGTAATCAGATCCATAGAATTTCTTATGAAAGATGCTTATTCTTTTCATATAGATAAAAATTCATTAAAAAAAACATATGAAAAAATGAAAAAAATTTATATAAAAATATTTAAAAAATTTAAACTTAATTTTAAAATTGTTAAAACAAATTCAAAAATTATGGGTGGATCTATATCACATGAATTTCATGCTATCTCTAATGCTGGAGAAGATACAATTATTTTTTCTAAAAACTCTAAATATGCTGTAAATGCCAATCAATTTAATATACAAAAAAACAAAATAAAAATTTATATAATAAAAACGAAAAAAAATCAAACACAATATACGTCTGCTATATTATTAATGCGTAAAAATGACCCTTTAAATATAAAAAATCTAAAAAATATAAATATTCTAGAATATCCTTTAAAATTTATAAAATCTAAAAAAATAATTTTATCACATAAATTAACTAATAATAAAAAAATATTTATTTTAGCTGATTCTAAAATAAAAAATATGCCATATTTTATTTTAAAAAAAAATCCATTATATTCAAATTTCATTCCTATTTTATGGAATAAAAAAATTATTTTTAATAAAATTATTGATATAAAAAATGTTAATAAAGTTTTTTATTATGATACAAAAGAAGAAATATTAAAAAAGAAAAATAGTATAGAAATTGGTCATATTTTTCAAATTGGCAGAAAATATTCTAAAAATATAAATTTTTCAATTCAAGATAAAAATAATAATAAAAAATTATTAAATATGGGTTGTTACGGGATAGGAATTAATAGAATTATATCATCAATTATAGAGCAAAATAATGATGAAAATGGAATTATCTGGCCTAAATGTATCGCTCCATTTCAAATATTTATTATTCCAATAAATATGCATAAAAATGATGAAATCCAAAAAATAGCAACATTAATTTATGAAAAATTGATAAACAAAAAAATTGATGTTTTATTTGACGATAGAAAAGAAAATATAGGAAAAATGTTTGCAGATATGAATTTAATTGGCATTCCCTATGGAATTATTATTAGCCATAAAACAATAATATCAAAAGAAATTGAATTTTATTCACGTAGAAAAAATTTAAAAAAAAGAATTCTAATTTCTAAAGTTGTTGCGTTTATAAAAAATAAAATAAAATAATTTTTTATAAAATAAATAAGAATAAATATAAATAATAAATGTATATAAATAATTATCAATTCTTTATATAAATAAATTTTATAAAAAAATTTAATAAAATTTTTTATATTAAATATTTACTTAAAAAAATTTAATTTAATTATTATATTCTTCTTAAATATTTTTAAATAATTTAAAAAATTATTATCAGGATATATCATATATTTTATATTAAATAACTTATGCTGTATAGCATATTGGGGGGGTTGAATAAATTTTAACAAAACGGTTCCTTTATTAACTTTATTGGTTAAATAATTATATATATAATTAAATATATTTTTATCTTTTATACAATTATTTCTAATATATATTTTTATAATACGTATTTTTTTTAATCGAAATTTTTCAATATTATAAATTTTATCTACTAATACTCGTGACCTATTAGTAAAGGAATCAAATGATAATTTGCCTATAATTACAATAATCATATTTTTTTTATAAAACTCTTTATCTAATAAATCATTGTCATTATGAAACAAAAAAACATCTAAACGACTATAATAGTCATCTAAAGTAATAATATAAAATTTATTTTTATTTTTAGTAAATGCCAATTTAATAGAAAAAATCATACCTGAAAGTACAACATCACTATTTTTATTTTGTAATATACAATCATATAATTTGATCCCGTTAGTATAATAATTCATTTCTTTTAAAAAATTTTTAACAGGATGAACAGTTAGATAAAAACCTAAAATTTTTCTCTCCCATTTTAATATTTTTGAAATAAAACCATAAAAATTTATTTTATATACTAATTCCTTTTTTTGATTATTTTGCATTAATACTTTTTGTGATATAAAATCATTTAATTGAAATAAATCATTTTGTTGAGAACAAATAGATAAAATCTTTTGTTTAACAATTTTTATAGTATATTCAATATTATTAAATAATGTAACCCGGCATAAATTAAAACAATCACATGCACCAGACATAACTAAAATTTCAAAAATATGTCGTGTTATTTTTTTTAAATATAAACGCATACAAAAATCTAAAAAATCAGTAAATAAATTATTACTTTTTTCTCTTTCACTAATAATAACATCAATTGAAGACTTACCTAATCCTTTGATAGCCCCTAAACCATATATTATATCTCCATATTTATTAATAGAAAAAGAATAATTACTAAGATTTATGTTCGGGGGGATAATAATTAACTTCATTCTATGAGCATCATAAATTAAGTTAACTATTTTATTAGTATTCATCATGTCTAAAGTCATAGCAGCAGCCATAAATTCAGAAGAATAATTTGCTTTTAACCACAATGTTTGATAAGATATCAACGCATAAGCAACTGAATGTGACTTATTAAAACCATAAGCAGAAAATTTTTCTAATAAATCAAATATTTTTTTTGATAAATTCAAACAAATAGAATTTTTTAAAGCACCTTTTTGAAATAAAGTACGTTGATTATACATTTCTTGAGGATCTTTTTTAGCCATTGATCTTCTTAAAATATCCGCTTCACTAGGAGAAAAACCTGATAAAATCTGAGAAATTTGCATAACTTGTTCTTGATATAAAATTATACCATATGTTGATTTTAAAATAGGTTTTAACAATTTATGTTGCCATCTATAATCTGGATAAGAAATTATTTCTTTTCCATGTTTACGGTTAATAAAATTATCTACCATTCCTGATTGCAAGGGACCTGGACGGTATAGTGCAATTAAAGCTATAATATCTTCAAAAGAAGATGGTTTTAAGCGTTTAATTAAATTTCTCATTCCTATCGATTCTAGTTGAAAAACAGATATTGTTTCAGATTTATTTAATAATAAAAAACTTTTTTCATCTTTTAAATTAATTTCATTAAGAGAAAACTTTTTTTTATTTTTATGTATATTTTTTTTATTAATAATATTAATAATCATTTGAATCATTGTTAATGTTTTTAAGCCTAAAAAATCAAATTTAACTAAACCTATAAATTCAAGGTCATTTTTATCAAACTGTGTAATTTGATTTTCTCCTTTACTATCACATAATACAGGAACAAAATCAGATATTTTTGTAGGTGAAATTACTACACCACCCGCATGTTTTCCAATATTACGAGTTACTCCTTCTAATTTCTTAGCTATATCAATTAATATTTTAATATCATTATTATGATTATATAAATCCATTAATTCTTTTTGAATAAAAAATGCTCTTTTTAGATTCATTTTTGGATCTAGAGGAATTAATTTGGAAATTTTATTTATTAAACCATATGGATAACCAAGAACTCTTCCTACATCCCTAACAACAGCTTTAGCTGCCATTGTTCCAAAAGTAATAATTTGCGAAACAGAATTACGACCATATTTTTCTGAAACATGATCAATTACTAAATCTCTTTTTTCCATACAAAAATCAACATCAAAATCTGGTAAAGATACACGATTAGGATTTAAAAAACGTTCAAATAATAAATCAAATTGTAAAGGATCTATTTCTGTAATATTTAAAGAAAAAGATACTAAAGATCCAGAACCAGAACCTCGACCAGGACCTACTGGTATATTATTATTTTTAGCCCATTGAATAAATTCCATAACAATAAGAAAATAACTAACAAAACCCATTTTTTTGATAATACATAATTCATATTCTAATCTAGAAAAATATAATTTTTTTTTAATTAATCGTTGACTTTTATCTGGGAATATATTGATTAAACGTAAATTTAACCCCTTTCTCGCCTTTTTTATAAAAAATTGATAAATATCTATTGACCCTGTAGGAAATATTGGTAAAAAATAAGATCCAGCAGGTATAATAACATTACAGCGTTTTGAAAGTTCAACACTATTTATAATTGATTCCGGGTAATCATAAAATATATTGATCATATCTTTTTGACTTTTTAAAAACTGATTTTTAGTATATTCATAAATAAATGTCGAATCTGTAATAGTTTTTTTCTTATAAATAGCTACTTTAATTTTATGAACTTTAAAATCATTTCTTGTTAAAAATACAACTTCATTAGTCGCAATAATTGGTAGGGAATACAAATGAGAAATATGTTTAATATATTGAATATATTCTTCCTCTCTAATTCTACCTAATCTAGAAATTTCTAAATAATAATGATTTGGAAAATATTTTTTATAAAATGCAATACAGAGATCTAATGAATGTAAATCATTATTTAAGATACATTGACCAACATCTCCTTTCATCCCGCCAGATAAAACTAATATACCTTTTTTAAATTTTAATAAATTATCTATACTTATTGTTAACCCGAAATTATCATTATATCCCAATTGATATGATTCAGATAATAATTCAATTATATTTTTATAACCATAATTATTTTTAGCTAATAGAGTTAAATTAAATTTAAAATCAGTAATAATATTTGATAAAACGATAATATCTATACCAATAATTGGTTTAATACCCGCTTTAAAAGCAGAAGAATAAAATTTAATAACACCATGTAAATTATTTAAATCAGATATTCCTAATGATAACATATTTATTTTTTTAGCATATTCTACTAATCTGTCTATTTTAATCAATCCATCCGTCATAGAATAATCGCTATGAACTCGTATATGTACAAAATTTTTCACTTATTTAAATAACCTAAAGTAATAATATAAATTAACTATAAAATAAATATTTCAATAAAATAACTATATACTAAATTTTAGTAATTATATAAATATATATTTTACTATAAAATCTTGATATCTAAGAATTTTATTAATATTAATCATATAGTTAAATTATATAATAATTTAATTTTAAATATTGATAGATATTTTTTTTTAAATAAATATTTAAAATTCTAATAATTTTAATTATAAAAATTTCTATTTAATGTTGATATATAAAAAATCAATTTTATAAAAATAATTTTTATAAAAAAGACAATGAAACAGTGGATTTACATACTATAATTTTATTTACACAAACAATACCATAAAAAAAATAAATACCAAATAATTTTTTTTTAAAATGTACTTCTATGATCATTTGATCACCAGGGTATACTGGATGAATAAATTTCGTATTATATATTCCTGTTAAACAACATATTTTTTTATTTATTTTAGTATTATTTTTATAATGAAAAAGAAGAATACCACTAGATTGTGCAATTGACTCAACAATTAAAACTCCAGGAAAAATAAATTTTTTTGGAAAATGACCAAAAAAAAAAATCATTAGCTGTAATATTTTTTAAAGTATATATATATTTTTTTTGTTTATAATCTAATATTTTATCAATTAATAAAAATGGAAAACGATGCGGTAAAATTTTTAAAATATCATTTATATCTAAAATAGATTTTAAATTTTTCATGTTTTTCATAATAATATCTCTGAAATTATAAATATAAATAATTTATAAAATTTTTTCTATCAAATATCACTTTATTTAAAATCCAAACTAAATCTACTTACACAATGATTAGAAACATTAAATGGATATACAGGAAGCGCGAATGTGAAAGTTATAGGACCAAAAAAAGACTGACAATGAAAAAATGTTCCAATAGATAAATGAATCTGACTAGGATCATTAAAATTTAATGCATGTTTAATAGAATATAAAAAAGTTCTATTTTTCCATTTGGTATTCCAAATATTAATAGCATCTATAAAAATACCACCTTGGCATGATTTGAAAAATTTTTTTAATATTTTTAAATTAGGAAATAATAATTCAGTATTAGCGTGTAACATCATATCTCCTCCTATAAATTCAGAAGAAGGAAAAAAATGTGATTGTATTTGGTTTTGATTATTAGTATTTTTATTAATATTATTTCTATAATAGACTGCTGTAGGACCAACAGAATTATCATTAAAACCACTGTGTATTTTTTTTTTATAAAATTTATAATTTTCATAAAAAGGAATAATATGTTTATTTAAAGTTAAACCTGTACCAAATTCCATATAATTATGCAATAATATATTATACATGCTTTCTAATGGCACATACTGATTCAGACAAAAGAAAATTTTATGATAAAAATTATCAGAAAAAGGTAATATTAATTTCCCCAAAAATTTTATATGCATACCCATTTTAAAAAAATCTTTTTCTTTTATATTATTAAAATCAAACATATATTTAATAAAAAAATCATTAACAAAGAAATTATTTATTTTATAATTTAAAAAAAAATCCTTTGGAAAGGATAACAAATATTGTATTAAAGAAAAATGTAAAATATTATTTAGTATTTGCGTCTTTTCATATCCATAAGAAATAGAAAATTTTTTATTCTTAATATAAGGTGTCTTTATTGATGTATAAAAACCACATATTTTATTAAAACTATTACTTGAAGATACATATTTTTTCTTAAAAGAATTAAAAAAAATATCAGATTTTAAAAAAAAATTTTTTAATAATCCTAACGGTTTTAATAAAAAAATATTTATATTTGTATCAGAAAAATTCTTTAAAATTTTAATATATAATTCAGCTCCCGTTCCAATCAAATTTTTTTCAAGAAAAAGTAATTTTAATAAAAGCCCTCTTTCTTTTTCAACAGTAGTAGATATATTAATATCTCGAGTATTATTATTTTCGTTAAAAATATGATGAATATTTACTAGATTATCACTACCTACTTTTTTTTGGGCATACACTTTTATTGTATGAAATAAACCAGTATTAAACAAATTTTTACAATACTTTTTAATAATATTTATATCAAAAACATTATTTTTACCCTTTCTTATAAACCTATTTATAAAATTATTTTGTATATTAGCATTACCATTATAACTAATCTTATTAATAAAATATTTTTCTTTAAGATCAGATACAAAATATAAAAATACTTGTTTATCTTTTTTATCAATATCAATATGAAAAAAAACATCACAATTTAATAAACCTTCTTGTAAAAAATTATTTTTTACTTTTTCTTTAATATGATCAACAGTATGTTTATTATAATAAGAATTCAATAAACTATATATAACATGGTGTATTTTTTTATAATTATATTCTTTACTGAATTTGTTCATAAAAATTTTTTTAATTTTATATTGTGTTCCCTCATGAATATTTATTTTTATATAAATATCTTTTCTATTTTTAGACAAATATTTTTTTATTTTTCCAATTTTAAAATCAAAATAACCATTATTTATATAAAAATTATGTAAATCATATAATAATTGTTTAAATTCATAGTGATTATATTTATGAGATAAAAAAAAGTTCCACAAGAGACTATTATTATAAATAGATACATTTTTTAATAATTTTATTCTAGAAAAATAATTATTACCTTTAATAAAAATATGTGATACAGATGATTCAAATCCTTCATTTATCATAATTTTTAAATGCAATTTATTATTAGGTAATTGTATTTTCATTAAATTACAATGAATATTACAATATCCTTTTCTTTCATATTTTTTTCTTAAAAAATAGAAAAAATTCTTAAAATTAAATGTATTAAAATGATTCTTTTCTTGCAGACTAAATTTTTTAAGTAATTTATTAAAATCTTGATCTGAAATATTTTTATTACCATAAATACTAATCTTATCTATAAGAGGAAATTCTTTTACTGAAATAATTAATGTATCTCTAAACTGAGATGCATTAATTTTATTAAATATCTTCGTACTAAATAAATATTTAATTTTACTAGATATATCTCCTGATCTATTATCATGAAATGAATTAGATGAAAAAATTTTTACAATATTATTAGGAGATATATTCTGAACTCCATGTATTGTAATATGTCTAATTTTATTTATTTTAGCTGCAGAAACAGATAAGGAGAAAAATAAAAAATATATAACAAAGAATTTTTTAAATAACATATTTTACTACATTCCTATATAAAATTTTTCAAATATATTCGCTTATAAATCTTATAATTGATAATATAAATACTTTTATCATAAAAATTTATTAAATTTAATATAATTAAATTGTTAATAGTTCTTTTTCTTTTGTTTCTAAAATAGAATTAATTCTTTTAATAAATAAATTGGTATTTTTTTGAATATTTTGTTTAGCTTCTTTCTCTACGTCTTGAGTTATTTCTTTTTTCTTCAATAAAATTTTTATATAATCATTTGCTTCTCGTCTTATATTTCTAATAACTATACGTGCATTTTCTGTATCATTTCTAATTATCTTAATCAGTTCTTGTCTTCTTGATTCTGTTAATTTTGGTATAGGAACTCTAATAAAAGAATCAGAAGAAATTGGATTTAATCCTAATTTAGAATTAATAATAGATTTTTCAACAATCTCTTTGATAGAAATATCAAACAGTGTAATTTTTAATGTATTAAAATTTTCAATCGTAATACTGGATAATTGATTTAAAGGTGTAGATGTACCGTAATAATCTATATAAATATTATCTAACAGCGAAGGCGTAACATGATTTGTACGTATTTTATTTAAATCATTTTGAAATAAAAGAACACATTTATTCATTTTAATATAAACTTTTTCTTGTAATGTATTTATCATAATACCATTTTCTCTTATTAAAATAGAAAAAAAATATCTATTAATTTTTTAATCTGAAATTAAAGTTCCAATTTTATCATTACCTATTACTAAATCATATAAAATTGCAGGATTATACATATTAAACACTATAATTGGTAATTTATTTTCCTGAGCTAAAATCAACGATGTATTATCCATAACTTTTAGTTTTTTTTGTAAAACCTTTGTATAGGTTAATTTTTTATACAATTTTGCTAATGGATTAATCAATGGATCAGATGAATAAATTCCATTTACTTTTGTACCTTTTAAAAAAATATCTGCTTTTATTTCAATTCCATATATACAAGCAGCAGAATCTGTAGTAAAAAAAGGAATACCAAGACCAAAACAAAAAATAACAACACAACCATTATCTAAAGCTTGATTAACTTTATCTAATCTATAACGGTCACAAATACCTTCTAAATTAGAAGATGAGAAAATTCTAGTTTTAATATTATGTTTATACATTAATTCATATAAAAATAAACCATTAATAACAGTAGATAACATGCCAACTTGATCGGATATTGTTCTTCGCATTCCAATTTTTTCTAAATCAGAACCTCTAAATAAATTCCCACCACCAATCACTAAACCAATTTGAAGGCCTAATTCTAATAATTTTTTTATTTGTATAATTAGTTTTTCAATAAATAAAATATTTATACTAAATTTTTCAGTGCCTTTTAAAAATTCTCCACTAATTTTCAATAAAATTCGATTATATTTAATTTTTTTTTTCATAATAATTGAGAAATACCTATATTATATTTTTATTATTAAATAATTTTAAAAAAATATTTATCAAGATTTATATAAAATATCATATTGTTAGATAAAACAATAATTTTATAAACATTCTCCTACTTGAAAACGTACAAAAGAATTAATTGAAATAGAATTATTTTTTAAAAAATCGCCTATCGTTATTTTAGGATTTAAAATAAAATTTTGACGTAATAATGTTATATTATTGACAAATTTATTCATACGTCCTTTGACAATTGATTTTAATACATGAGAATTTTTACCTGTTTTATTAGCAATAGTTTCTTGAATACTCTTTTCTCGTTGTAAAATATCTTTAGGAATATCTTGATCTGATAAATATAAAGGACAAGAAGCAGCTATATGCATAGAAATATTTTTAAAATATTCTTTATATCTATTTATTGATTTTGATAAACATGTACCGGATATAACAACTCCAATTTTTCCTAAATGAATATATGAATCAATATAATCACCTGTAAGATGTTGTATTCTACGTATTACGATATTTTCACGAACTTTAGAAATCAAAGAAATTTTTTGCAAATTAAAAAAATTATTTAATATATTTAAACTAAAAATTTTATTTATACCTGCATAAGTAACAATTTTTTGCCCTAAATCCTTAAATTCATTATTATTTGCTACAAAATCTGTTTCTGAATTCATTTCTAAAAGAAAACCATAATTTTTATCTTTATATACAAATATACGACCAAATTTTGTTTTACGTAATATTTTTTTATTTGCTATACATAAACCTAATGTTCTTAAATAATCAATTGCTCGTTTCATATCTCCGTTGGATTTTTGTAAAGCGGTCTTACATTCCATAAATCCTGATCCTGTTTGTATTCTTAATTCTTTTATAAGTTGTATTGAAATTTCCATTGCGTGTTACCAAATGTTGTTTTTATTATAATAGTATACTAAATAATCTAATTATTTTTTTGTAATCTTTTTTTTAAAATAATTGATTCTTTTTTTTCTTTATAACATTTTGATAAAGAATTAGATAATATATTTAAATATAAATTAATTGATCGAATAGCATCATCATTTCCAGGTATAATATAATTGATACCTTCTGGACTAGAATTTGTATCAACAATAGCAAATATTGGTATTCCCAAATTATTAGCTTCTTGAATCGCTATATGTTCATGAGTAGTATCAATAATAAAAATTGCATCTGGTAAACCTCCCATGTTTTTAATTCCCCCTAAACTATTTTCTAATTTACCTAATAATCGAAGACGTAATAAAACCTCTTTTTTTGTTAATTTATCAAAAGTACCATCAGTTGACTGTCTTTCTAAATCTTTTAATTTACTAATAGATTGTCGAACTGTTTTCCAGTTAGTCAACATCCCACCTAACCAACGATGATTTACATAAAATTGACGACACGATAATGCAATTGATTTTATAGCTAAACTAGCTGCGGGTTTAGTTCCAACAAATAAAATTTTTCCATTATTATTAATAATTTTTTTTAAAGCTACAATTGCTAACTTAAATAATGGTAGTGTTTTTTCTAAATTAATAATGTGTACCTTATTTTTAATACCAAAAATAAAAGGTTTCATTTTTGGATTCCAATACCGTGTTTGATGTCCAAAATGAACACCGGCTTTAATCATATTTTTCATTAAAGCAACATTCATAATCATACTACTCCTATAATTTTTCAAATAAAAAAAAATATGTTAATATAAAAATATCATCCATAACGGAAAAAAAATTATATTAATAATAACAAAAATATTTTTTATTTATAAAAAATAAGTATAAATAAACAATTTATTTTATATAAAAATATTTTTATTATAAAAAAAATTATTTAATTGAATATTATTTTTTAATATCCATATATTATATCATAATATATTAATTTTAATTAAATCGTTTTTTTATTTTTATAAAAAATAATTTTTTTTCTAAATCTAATATTCAATATAAAATAACTATAATTTCCCCTTATAAAATATTTTATAAACCTAATAAAAAATATATATCCATGAAAAAAAAATTAAAAAGTAAATATGATATTAAGCAAATGCGAATATCTGGTAAGATTACAGCTAATGTCTTAGAAATGATCAAACCATATATAGTACCTGATATTTCAACAGAAGATATAAATAAAATTTGTCATAATTTTATAACACTTAAAAAAAAAGCTATACCAGCATGTCTAGGATATAATAATTTTCCTAAATCAATATGTATATCAATTAATGATGTAGTTTGCCATGGAATTCCTAATAAAAATTTATTCTTAAAAAATGGTGATATAGTCAATATAGATGTATCAGTCATTAAAAATGATTACTATACTGATGCATCAAAAATGTTTTTTGTAGGAAAAGTAGATAAAAAAAATAAACTATTATGTAAAACAACTAGAAAAAGCCTTTATTTATCATTAGCATGTATAAAACCAGAAAATAAAATTAATAATATTGGAAAAATTATCCAAAAATATATAGAAAATAAAAAATTCTCAGTAGTAAAAGAATATTGTGGACACGGGATAGGAAAAAAATTTCATGATTTTCCACATATTTTACATTTTTATAATAAGACAAATAATATAGAAATAAAAGAAGGAATGACTTTTACAGTAGAACCAATGGTAAATACAAAATCATCATATGTAAAATGCATGAATGATGGTTGGACAGTAAAAACGCTAGATGGAGGTTATTCTGCTCAATATGAGCATACTATTTTAGTAACAAATAATGGGTGTGAAATATTAACACATCAAAAAAAAGAAAAAATACCAAAAATTTTAATTAATATATAAAAATATATATAAAAAAAGGTTGTTAAAAAATATGATAAAAATAAAAAATAAAATAGAAACAATTTTTGAAAAGAAAAAAAAAGATAAAAAATACCAGATAACAAAAAAGGAAAAAAAAAAAATAAGCGATACAATTTTATTGTTAAATTCTGGTAAAATCAGAATTGCAGAAAAAATTAATAATAAATGGATTACGCATCAATGGATAAAAAAATGTGTACTATTATATTTATATTCTAATGATAATAAAATCACAGAAACATCTAATAATGTTTTTTATGATAAAATACCTTTAAAATATACAAATTATAATAAGTCACAATTCATTGCGGATGCTATACGAATAGTTCCCGGCTCAATAGTTAGATTTGGATCATTTATTAATAAAAATGCCATAATAATGCCAAGTTTTATCAATATAGGAGCATATATTGGAAAAAATACTATGATTGATACTTGGGTAACAGTTGGATCATGCGCACAAATTGGTTCAAATGTACATTTATCTGGTGGAGTTGGAATAGGAGGTGTATTAGAACCTTTACAACATAACCCTACTATCATAGAAAATAATTGTTTTATTGGAGCTCGCTCTGAAATTGTTGAAGGAGTAATTGTAGAAAAAAATTCAGTAATTTCTATGGGAGTTTATATTGGTCAAAGTACTAAAATTTATGATCGAGAAACTGGAAAAATATTTTATGGGCGAGTACCTTCTGGCTCAGTAGTTGTTCCGGGGACACTGCCATCTAAAAAAAATAATATTCAATTATATTGCGCAATAATTGTTAAAAAAGTTGATAAAAGAACACTAAAAAAAACGGAAATAAATACCTTACTTCGTAATATATAAAACGAACTATGTATTATAAAAAAAAAATATATTAATAAACAATATTCACAATATTAAGTGGATATTGTTTTTAAAAAAATAATTAGAGTATAATTTCTTATATTTAAAACTTAATTTTTAATTTTACATTTTATTCAATACAACTATAAATGTTATTTTTCAATACAAACTAATTTTATATAAGGATTATTAAACAAATGACATTGTTATCAGGCGCTGAAATGGTCATACAGTCATTAATAGATTTAAAAATAAAAACAATATTCGGTTATCCTGGGGGAGCGATACTAGATATATATGATGCTATATATACAATAGGAAAAAAAAAAATAAAACATATATTAGTCAGACATGAACAAGGAGCTACCCATATGGCAGACGGGTATGCAAGAAGTACAGGAAAAATTGGAGTAGTATTAGTTACATCCGGTCCAGGAGCAACAAATGCGATTACAGGTATTGCAACAGCTTATATGGACTCAATACCATTAATTATAATTTCTGGGCAAGTATCTTCTGAATTAATTGGATTAGATGCATTCCAAGAATGCGATATGATAGGTATTTCTAGGCCAATTGTCAAACATAGTTTTTTAGTTAAAAAAACTGAAGATATTCCATTAATTTTTAAAAAATCATATTTACTAGCTTCTAGTGGAAGACCCGGCCCTATAGTTATTGATTTACCAAAAAATATTTTGGACCAAAAAATAAAGAAAAAATATATCTGGACTAATAATATTTATATTAAATCCTATATACCTGAAAAAAAAACTAATTTTAAGTATATTGAAAAAGCATTAAATATTTTAGTTAAATCTAAAAAACCAATAATCTATGCTGGAGGCGGGGTTATTAGTTCAAATAGTCATGCTGAATTATTTACATTAGCAACAATACTTAATATTCCTGTTACTATGTCTCTTATGTCATTAGGATCATTTCCAGGAAATCACCCTCAAAATTTATCAATGTTAGGAATGCATGGAAATTATGAAGCTAATATGGCAATGCATTATTCTGATATAATATTAGCAATTGGAGTAAGATTTGATGACAGAACAACAAATAATGTAAAAAAATATTGTCCTTCTGCTAAAATAATACACATTGATATTGATCCTACTTCTATTTCTAAAACTATTGTAGCAGATATACCTATTATAGGGGATGCCAAAAAAATACTTAAGAAAATGTTAAAAATACTTAATACAAATAAAATATTAAATCGATCTAAATCATATTTATATAAATGGTGGAAAAAAATTGAAAAATGGAGAAATACAAAAAAAATAAATTATAAACAAGAAAACAAAATGATTAAACCACAAATTTTAATTCAAAAATTATATAAATTAACACAAGGAAATGCTTATATAGCTTCAGATGTAGGACAACACCAAATGTTTACAGCATTATATTACATATTTAACAAGCCTCGACATTGGATTAATTCAGGTGGGTTAGGTACTATGGGATTTGGACTACCAGCTGCTTTAGGGGTTAAAATTGCTTTTCCTAAAGAATTAGTCATCTGCATAACAGGTGATGGAAGCATTCAAATGAATATACAAGAATTATCTACCGCAAAACAATATAACCTTGCAATTTTAATAATAAATTTAAATAACCAATCTTTAGGAATGGTTAAACAATGGCAGGATATTATCTATTCTGGAAGACATTCGCATTCATATATGAAATCATTACCTAATTTCATAAAACTAACAAAGTCATATGGACATACAGGGTTAACAATTAAGAACCCAGATGAAATAACAAAAAAATTAAAAATTGCGATAAAAAAAGTTCAATCAGGATCTTTAGTATTTGTAGATGTACATATAGATCCATACGAACATATTTATCCTATGCAGATAAAAAATGGTGGTATGAATGAAATGTTATTAAAAAAAATAGGATAATTATAAACTATGCGTCGAATTTTATCAATTTTACTAGAAAATGAATCGGGGGCTCTATCTAGAGTAATAGGACTTTTTTCACAAAGAGGCTATAATATAGATAGTCTAACTGTAGCTCCATCAGAAAATAGAAAGATATCAAGATTAACAATTCAAACTTATGGCAATAAAAAAACAATTGAACAAATTGAAAGACAACTACAAAAATTAATTGATGTTTATAATGTAATAGAAATAACAAATCAAAATTATATAGAAAGAGAAATTTTATTAATAAAAATACAAATACAAGATTTTAAAAATCTTCATAAAATGAATCAATTAATAGAAATTTATCAAGGTAATATTATTGATTGTTTTTCAGAAAAATATATTATTCAAATTTCAGGAACTAATCATGTTATTGATTCATTTCTAAATATTGCAAAAAAATCATTTATAATCATAGAATCTTCTCGATCTGGGGTAATTAATATAAGTTGTCATTAATAATGATAAATAAAAATATCTTTAATTAATTATAATTTCTAATTCTAAAAAAATTCATTATAACTATTTATACATTTTCTATTAAATATTTAAAAAATATTTTTATTTTTTAAAAAAAATAACGTCATAGAGAATGTATAGATCAAAAAAAATTAATAGTTAAATAAATTATGATACATATACCGGTATTACTAAAAGAAGCAATTAACTCTTTAAAAATAAAAAAAAATGGTACATATGTTGATGGAACGTTTGGATCGGGTGGACATTCACTGGAAATATTAAAAAATTTAGGTACATCAGGTAAATTATATGCTATTGATCAAGATCCTAATGCGGTAAAAATAGGAAAAAAAATAAAAGATAAAAGATTTTATATGAATTATGGAAATTTTTCTAATATAAAAACATATTTAAATAAAAATAATCATAATAAATATATTAATGGCATTTTATTAGATTTAGGTGTTTCATCAACACAAATAAATTCAGCCAAAAGAGGGTTTTCATTTATGAAAGATGGGCCATTAGACATGCGAATGAACGATAAAATGGGTATACCTGCATGGAAGTGGTTAAAAAAAACAGATCAAAAAAAAATAGAATATGTTTTAAAAAATTTTGGAGAAGAAAAATATGCAAAAAAAATTTCTTTGTCTATTGTAGATAGAAATAGAAAAAAAACTATTATGAGAACACTGGATTTAGTAGAAATCATTACAAACGCTATACCAAAAAAAGATAAATATAAACATCCAGCTACTCGTACTTTTCAAGCTATACGTATTTATATTAATCAAGAATTAGAAGAATTAAAAAAAATATTAAAAGTTTCATTAAAAATATTAAAAAAAAAGTCTAGATTAGTTATAATTAGTTTTCATTCTCTGGAAGGTAGAATTATTAAAAATTTTTTTAAAAAAAATAGTAATATAAGAAATATTCCAAAAGGATTACCAATAACAGAAAAACAAATCAAAAAATATAAAAATAAAAAGACAATAAAAATCATAAAAAAAATTAAACCTAATAAAACAGAAATAAAGAAAAACCCACGATCACGTAGCGCAATATTAAGAATTGCAGAAATACTATAATTAAAAATTAAATAAAATTTATTAAAAAAAATCAGTAAATATTATATATAAAAAGTAATAAACTATTTTTATAAAAAAAAATATAAATATCTATAGTATAAAATTACTAATAAAAAATTAATAATACACTGATATTCTATATCAAATATATTATGTCATATGTAATAAATTTTATAATAAAAATAATATATTTCACTAAACAGAACAATTAAAGAATATTTAACTATGATAAAAAAAATAGATAACATTCAAGAATTATTAAATCCTTGGATTAATAATATTCCATATAAAAAAATTTATAATATTAATTTATATATCTCAAAAATAAAAATGGGTGATTTATTTATAATCCTTCAAAAAACAAAAAAATCAAAAAAAAAATATATCATAAAAGCAATTAAAAATAAAGCGAGTGTAATTTTATATGAAACTAAAAAAAATAAACATGGATTATGTATATCTACACAATCTCATACAATAATTATTTATTTTAAAAAATTAAATCAGTACATACACAAAATATATGAAAGATTCTTTAATTATCCACAAAAAAAAATAAAACTAATCGGAGTTATTGGCACATATGGGAAAACTACTGTTACACATTTAATCGCGCAATGGAAAAAATTAATTAATAAAAAAATTGGCACAATTAAAAATTTAGAAAATAAAATTAATAAACCAAAATATATTATAAATAATAAATATTTAAATCATTCTATTCAAAAAAAATTATATCATTTAGTAAAAAAAAAAATAAATATTTCTACTATAGAGCTATCTTCTAATCTTTTAATAACAAAACAAATATCTAATTTAAAATTTGAGTCAGTAATATGTACTACTTTAAATTATAATAATTTGGATGGTCAAAAAAACATGTTTCAAAAAGAAAAAATAAAATTTTCTTTTTTAAATAGTGAAAAGATAAAAACAATTATTTTAAATGGAGATGAAAATATAACACATTATTGGATAAAAAATTTTAAAAAAAAAAAAATTATTTCTGTTACAACATTAAAAACAGATAATATTTTTAATACTAAATATTGGATTAATGCAACAAAAATTATATATAATATATCATATACAAAAATTTTATTTAATTCAACTTGGGGGTCAGGTAACTTAGAAAGTTCACTATTAAGTGATTTTAATGTTAATAATATACTTTTAGCTTTAGCAACTATGCTTTTAGAAAACTATTCTTTAAATATATTAATTAAAAGTAGTAAATTTTTAAATCCAATACACAGAAAAATGGAGAAAATTAAAAAAAAAAATAGTCCATTATTTATTATAAATAATATTCACTCACCTCAAATATTATATCGTACGCTATATTCATTAAAAAATTATAATTATGAAAAAATTTGGTGCATTCTAGGATATGAGGAAATCAGAGATATTAGTGAAAGAAAAATTATAGGAAATATTGTAGAAAAATTTTCTGATTTTGTAATATTTATTAATAGTTATATAAATAATGAAAAAAAAAATTTAATTATAAAAGATATATTAAAGGGTTGTTATAAAAAAAATAAATTTTTTATTTTTCATAGTATTAAACAAACCATACAATTTATTTTTTCTCAAACTAATAAATATGATATGATATTAATATCAGAAAAAGAAGAAAAAGTAAAAAAAATTATTAAATATATAAATATTATATTAAAAAAAAATTTTTAAATATAAAAAATTTTTTAAAATCTAAATAATAAATTTAATTTAATATATTTATAAAATAAATACATAGATGATTGAATTAATTTCTTGAATAAATTAATTAAAATACATATTTATTTTAAAATAAAATATCATTGAATTATAAAAAATAATTAAAAATATTATTATATACTATAATTAATCAAATTCTTATATATTTTTTACAAAATAAATATATATAACTAAACAAATATATAAAACCATATATAAAATATACCATTCAATCAAAAAAAATAATTATATTATTTAATATGTTTAAATATAAAAAAAATTTTATTAATAATAATTACTATATAATTAAATATATTTTAATCAATAAATTATATATTTATTCTAATCTAAAGATTATTCATATATTATTAAATATAATATTAAATTTCCTAATCCATTTTTTAAAAATTTAAAAAAATATGTAAATCAAGACTATTAAAAACTTTATTTTTATAATAAATAATATTATTAAATTTTATTTATTATTAAATATTTATTTAATAAATAAAAACAATCTATATTTTTTATAATAATCCAGTAAAAAAATAATATATAATATAATATAAATTTATATAAATATATTATAATACAAAAAATATCATTATTAAACTCTAGTGTAATCAAATAACATGAATCTTTCAACAAAAAAAAATATAATTGTCGGGTTAGAAATAGGAACAACAAAAATAATTGTTGTAATAGGGGAAATTCTTAAAGATGGTATCATTGATATTATTGGTTTTGGTAAATGCAAAACTTTAGGAATAGAAAAAGGGGAAATTAATAATTTAGATTTGCTCATACAATGTATTAATAAATCTGTTCATGCGGCAGAAATAATGGCTAACTATAAAATATATTCTGTATATTTAACTGTATCACATAAAGAAATCCATTGTCAAAATGAAATTGGAATTTCACCTATTAAAAAAAAAGAAGTTACAAAAAAAGATGTAGATACTGTTATAAATATAGCTAAATCTGTTAAAATAAATAATAATCATAATATTTTACATATTATTCCGCAAGAATTTTCTATAGATAATCAATCAGGAATACAAAATCCTATTGGATTATCTGGAATAAGAATACAAGCCAATATACATTTAATTACATGTAATAAAAATATCAAAAAAAATATTATAAAAGCTATCAAAAAATGTGGAATTAATGTAATAAAAACAATATTTACAGGATTAGCATCTAGTTCATCAGTTTTAACTGAAGAAGAAAAAAATGCAAATGTCTGTTTAATAGATATTGGCGGCGAAACAATGAGTGTTTGTATATATATAAAAGGATCAATATATCACAATTTTGTCATTCCTTATGCTGGTAATACTATAACTCGTGATATTGCATATGCATTTTCTTTATCTTATTCTGATGCAGAATTTATAAAAAAAAAATATGGATATGCTGTAGAAGATATTTCAATTACCTGTAAAAACTTAGATATTTTTAATAAAAAAGGAGAAAAAATCAGTAATTGTCATTATAATTCACTAGTTGAAGTAATTGAACCTAGATGTATTGAATTGCTTAAACTAGTAAATAATGAAATATTAAAATTATCTTCTATAAATAATATTAAAAAAATTAATAATCAAATACTATCTAATATAGTGCTGACAGGTGGGTCTTCAAAAATTAAATCTTTATCACAATGTGCACAAAAAATATTTAATATAAATGTAAAAATTAAAAAACCTTGCCGTGTATTTAAAATACCAAAATATCTTTCTAAACCAGAATACTCCACAGCAGTCGGGTTATTATATTACGGGAAAAAACATCAACAATGTTATCTACGAAATAAAAAAAAACATGGATTTCTAAAATATTTGCTTAACCAAATGAAAGGCTGGTTAACCAGATAATTTAATAGTAATCAAATATATTATGATTATAATTATTCTCATTTTATGGAGTTTTTTATGTTTGAACCTTCTGAATTAAGTAATGATGCAGTTATTAAAGTTGTAGGTGTTGGCGGGGGAGGAAGTAATGCAGTTGAACATATGGTTCGTGAAAAAATAGAAGGTGTAGAATTTTTTGCTATAAATACAGATGCGCAGGCATTAAGAAAAATAGCGGTAGGGCAAACAATACAGATTGGAAATAATATCACAAAAGGATTAGGAGCTGGAGCAAATCCAGATGTAGGAAAGAATTCTGCTGAAGAGGATAAAGAAACATTAAAATCTGCATTAGATGGAGCTGATATGGTATTCATAGCAGCCGGTATGGGTGGGGGAACTGGAACAGGAGCCGCTCCAGTAGTAGCTGAAGTAGCTAAAGAGCTGGGTATATTAACCGTTGCTGTAGTAACTAAACCCTTTAGTTTTGAAGGAAAAAAAAGAATGAACTTCGCTGAACAAGGGTTAAATGAATTATCTAAATATGTTGATTCTTTAATTACAATTCCAAATGATAAATTATTAAAAGTATTAACACGTGGAATATCATTATTAGATGCTTTTGGAGCTGCAAATGATGTATTAAAGGGTGCGGTACAAGGAATAGCAGAACTTATTACCAGACCTGGGCTAATGAATGTTGATTTTGCAGATGTAAGAACGGTTATGTCAGAAATGGGGTATGCTATGATGGGAACAGGAGCTGCTTCTGGTGAAAATAGGGCAGAAGAAGCATCTGAAATTGCTATCTCAAGTCCTTTACTAGAAGATATTGACCTTTCAGGGGCTAGAGGGGTATTAGTTAACATTACAGCAGGTTTTGATTTAAGATTAGATGAATTTGAAACCGTAGGAAATACTATTAGAGCATTTTCATCTGACAATGCTACTGTTGTTATTGGAACTTCATTAGATCCTCAAATGGACCATTCATTACGAGTGACTGTAGTAGCTACTGGAATTGGTATGGAAAAACGTTCTGAAATATCTTTTATGAGAAATAAATCTTCAAAAGAATTACTGGTTGATTACAGAAATCAATCAATACGAAGAAATAGAACAACAAACAATACACAAAATATAAAAAAAAATACATCACAACAGAATGTAACACATATTAAAAAATATGAAAAAAATTTTTTAGATATCCCTGCATTTTTAAGAAAAAAAAATTAAATAAAAAAAAACATTTTTAAGAAATATAAATATATATACCATAAAACAATATAAATATAAAGAATTACATATAATTTATTAACTATTAATAATATTAATAAATTATTTTTTAAAAATATTTAATCAATATATATTATTTTTAATAATATCAATTAAATACTTTTTTTAAAAAAATTTTTTTTAATAAATTAATAAAATATAGAGTTTATATATATGTCAAGACATCTATTACATGTAACTATTACAGCTATTAATAGAATTAAAAAACTTTTAGTCATAAAAAAAAATTTACAACTAAAATTACGTATATATATAACTGGAGGTGGGTGTAGTGGTTTTCAATATGGATTTGAATTAGATAAATTTATTAAAAATGATGATATACATATTATCAAATCTGGTATAGAAATTATTGTAGATCCTGTTAGTTTTCAATATTTACATGGCGGGAAAATCGATTATATAGAAGATTTAGAAGGGTCAAAATTTATAGTTATTAATCCTAACGCGCAAACAACCTGTGGATGCGGATTATCTTTTAGTATATAAAAATTTATAAAAAATAAATATGATATTTTTCTAAAAAATAAATTGTGTATTTAAACTAAAAATTACTTCGTTTATTTAATATAGTTAATAGTTGTATAGAGCAGGGGGGAACCTGCTCTTAAAAAGAGATATTTATTACTTATAGAATAAGTAAATTAAAAATTTTACATATTTATTTTAACTGTTTAATAATTATTTTGACTTATACGTTTAATCAATAAAATTTATATTTATTTTTTATTAATCATATCTGTAGCAGTTCCATTAAATAATTGAGCAGCTATATTAATAGATTCAGACAATGTTGGATGAGAATGAATAGTTAGAGCTAAATCTTCTATATCACATCCCATTTCAATAGACAAGCTAATTTCAGATAATAATTCTCCAGCGTGTCTACCAATAATTATTCCGCCTATAATTCTATTACTATCAGAATCAATTATTAACTTTGTAACACCTTGATCAGAACAATTAGAACTGATTGCTTTACCAGAAAATTTCCAAGGTACAATGGCTGATCGACAATTAATACCCTGTAAATGAGCCTTTTCTTCCATAATACCAGCCCAAGCAATTTCAGGATCACAATATGCAACACAAGGAATAACTTTAGGATCAAAAAAATGTTTCTTACCTGACATCACTTCAGCGGCTATATGTGCTTCATGAATTCCTTTATGCGCAAGCATCGGGGGTCCTGATACATCACCAACTGCAAAAATATTTAATATATTTGTTCGCATTTGATTATCTACTTTAACAAAACCTAAATCATCCGTTGTTATACCAATAGCAGATAAATCCAAAGAATTGGTATTAGCTTTTCTACCTACTGAAATCAATACATTATCATATATTTTATTCATTAACAAAATATTATTTTCTTTAGTTTTAATAGTAAATCCATCTCTATTAGATTCTAATTTAACTAATGAAGTATTTAAATGTATATTAAAATATTTTTTTGTATATTGAAGAAACATATTACTCATATCTTGATCAATTAAAGGAAAAAATTTTTCAGCACTATCAATTAGATCTACCTTAGTTCCAAAAGAACTATATATAGTAGCCATTTCTAAACCAATAATACCTGATCCAATAATTAATAAATTGCTAGGAATTTTTTTAAAATTTAGAGCTTGAGTAGAATTCCAAATTCGTTCATCTTTATAATCTATATTTTGTAATTGTATTGGACTGGATCCTGAAGCAATAACTGCATAATCGAATTTAATATTATAAATAGAATTATTATGTACAACTTCTAATTCATTTTTGCTTAAAAACTTAGCAATTCCAGTCAATATATCTACATTTCTATGTTTAGCCATACTTTCTAAACCATAATTTAATTTAGAAATAATGTTATTTTTCCATTTCATGATCTGAGATATATCTAATGAATTAGTATTACCAATATTAATACCATATTTAGAAAATTCTTTTATTTCTTTGATTAAATTAGTCAAATATAATAATGATTTTGATGGAATACAACCGACATTTAAACATGTTCCACCTAAAATACCATATTTTTCTATAACTATAGTAGATAATCCTAAATCAGAACATCGAAAAGCAGTAGAATATCCTGCAGGCCCACCACCAATTACTACAACATTGATACTAATATTTTTTTTCATACAATACTCTTCTCTTAATAAAAAATAAATTTTTTATATTTAAAATTAATATATTAAAAAAATAAAAATTAATATATTAAAAAAATAAAAATTAATATATTTAAGAAATTAAATTAATAAATTTCTAATATCTGATAAAACATAACTTAGAAATGTTGTAAAACGAACACCATCTGCCCCATCAATTACGCGATGATCATATGATAAAGAAAATGGAAGAATTAAACGAGGATAAAATTTTTTTTGATTCCAAACTGGTTTTAAAACAGCTTTTGAAATACCCAATATACCAACTTCAGGGGAATTAATTATAGGAGTAAAACCGGTACCACCAATTCCTCCTAAACTAGAAATAGTAAAACTTCCACCGCTCATTTCAGAAATTTTTAATTGATTATTTTTAGCTTTTTTTACAATATTATTTATATCAATAGATATTTCACAAATATTTTTATATTGTAAATGCTTTAAAACAGGAACTAATAAACCATCTTTTGTATCGACAGCTATACCAATATTAATATCTTTTTTAAGAAGAATACTTTTTTTACTAGCATCTAATACACTATTTAATCTTGGGTATTTTATTAAAGTATACACAACAGATTTTACTAAAAAAGATAAAAGTGAAATTTTACGATAAATTTCATTTTTAGAGATACGAGAATTATATAATTTTCTAAAATTCTCTAAATCAGTAATATCTGCTTCATCAAATTGAGTAACATGAGGAATATTTTTCCAATTATTCAACAAGTTATTTCCAGAAACTCTTTGAATGGGCGTTAAAAGTTTATATTCATTCTTATCATCTAAATTCTTAATAGTCTTTTTATTAATACTATTATCATTATAAATAGTATTATTATTTAATAAATTATATTTATATACATCTTCTCGAATAATTCTACCTTTCCTTCCACTTCCTTTAATATTTGATAACTTTATATTTAATTTTCTTGCAAAACGACGAACATTTGGAGAAGCATATATCTGTTTAATAAATTGTTTATTATCATTTTTTGAATCTAATACTTCATTAGAATTTAATGCATTAAAAGTATCAATATTATCTATTGTAACATTATTAACATTATTTTTTTTTGTACACTTATTTTTACTAACACTATCTAAAATTACAATTAATTGATTAATTGATAACTTATCTCCTACTTTAACACATATTTTTTTAATAATACCTGAAATCGGGGAAGGTATTTCTAAAACTGATTTATGCCCTTCTACAGAAATCAAACTACTTTCTTTTTCTACTTTTTCCCCTTTTTTTACTAAAATCTCAACGACTTCAACAACATCTACTCCAATATCCGGAACACAAACTTCTATGTCCACTATATCACCTCTTATGCTAAACGTGGATTAGGTTTATCTGAAATAATATTTAGTTTTTTTAAAGCTTGATCAAGAACAATTGAATCTAAAATTCCTTGTTCAATTAAAGCATCTAATGCAGCAATAACAATAAAATATTCATTAATTTCAAAAAAATTACGCAATTTTTTACGACTATCTGATCTACCATATCCATCTGAACCTAAAGCACGAAATATTTTTGATGGAACATATGCACGAACTTGTTCTACAAAAATTTTCATATAATCAGTAGCTGCAATAACAGGAAAATTATTCATGATTAAAGAAATATATGGTTTTTTCTTTTTCTTTAATGGATTCAACATATTCCAACGCACACAATCTTGACCGTTTCTTGCTATTTCAGTAAAAGAAGTTACACTATATACATCAGAACCAATTTGATATTCTGATAATAATATTTTAGCAGCCTTTCTTATACAACGTAAAATAGAACCAGAACCTAATAATTGAACATGACCTTGTTTACCTTTATATGTTTTTAATTTATACATTCCTTTACAAATACCCTCTACTATATTTTTAGGCATTTTTGGCATGGAATAATTTTCATTCATAGTAGTAATATAATAAAAAATATTTTCCTGTTTTTTTCCATACATACGTTTTAAACCAGATTGTATAATTGTAACTAATTCATAACTATAGGTAGGATCATAAGAAATGCAATTAGGTATCGTTAAAGATAGAATATGACTATGGCCATCCGCATGTTGTAATCCTTCTCCATTTAGTGTGCTTCGACCTGAAGTAGCTCCAATTAAAAAACCTCTAGCTTGTTGGTCACTACAGGACCATAAAAAATCACCGATTCTCTGAAACCCAAACATAGAATAATAAATATAAAAAGGTATCATGGGGAAATTATTTGTGCTATACGATGTAGCAGCAGATAACCAAGAAGCACATGCACCTAACTCATTAATTCCTTCCTGTAAAATCTGACCATTAGAATCTTCTCTATAATAAAAAATTTGATCTTGATCAGCCGGAGTATATTTTTGTCCTTTACAATTATAAATTCCAATTTGACGAAATAACCCCTCCATACCAAAAGTACGCGCTTCATCTGCAATGATAGGTACAATTCTATTTTTTAAATAGACATTTTTTAAAAGAATATTCAAAATTCGAACAAAAGTAACAGTAGTAGAAATTGGTCTTACTTGTTTCTCTAATAAAATATTAAAATCCTGTAATACAGGAATAGTTAATAATTCAGAAAAATTTTTCAAGCGTACAGGTAGATAACCATGTAACTTTTTTCTTTGATTATGTATATATAAAAATTCTGGCGAAGTCGGAGTAAATTTTACATATGATAATTTTTTTATAGCTCTAGAATCTAATTTAATATTCAATTGTTTTTTTAAATATTGAATATCTTTAATATCTAAATTTTTTACTTGATGAGCAATGTTTTTACCTTCAGCGATATTACCTAAACCATAACCTTTAACTGTATGGATTAAAATAACTACAGGTTTATTTTTTATAGATTTAGCTAAATAAAAAGCAGAATATAATTTTTTAAAATCATGCCCACCTCTATTTAAATTCCAGATATCATCATCAGTCATATGTTCTACTAATTTTTCTGTTTCTCTATATTTCCCGAAAAAATGTTTTCTAATATATGCACCATTTTTTGACTTAAATGTTTGATAATCTCCATCTACAGTTTCATTCATTAATTTTTTTAAATAACCGGAATGATCTTTATTAAATAAAGCATCCCATTCACCACCCCAAATAACCTTAATTACATACCATCCTGCTCCAGAAAAAATATCACTTAATTCATTAATAATTTTTCCATTACCATTTACAGGTCCATCTAATCGTTGTAAATTACAGTTAATAACAAAAATTAAATTGTCTAATTTTTCTCTAGAAGCTATAGTAATAGCACCTTTAGATTCTGGTTCATCCATTTCTCCATCACCCAAAAAAACATAAACAGTTTGCTTTGAAGTATTCTTTAAACTTCTATTATTTAAATATTTTAAAAATTTTGCTTGATAAATTGCTGAAATAGCACTTAATCCCATAGAAACAGTTGGAAATTGCCAAAAATTTGGCATTAATTTAGGATGAGGGTATGAAGATAATCCTTTTCCATCAGTTTCCTGTCTAAAATTATCTATTTGTTCTTCTGTTAAACGGTTTTCTAAAAATGCTCTAGAATAAATGCCTGGAGATATATGGCCTTGAAAATAAACTAAATCACCACCATCATGATTATTACAAGCACGAAAAAAATGATTAAAGCAAACCTCATAAATCATAGCAGAAGATTGAAAAGAAGCAATATGTCCACCTAAGTCTAAATTTTTTCGAGAGGCGCGCAAAATCATCATTATTGCATTCCAGCGTATAGCTGAACAAATTTTTTGTTCTAATTTAATATCTCCGGGATATTCAGGTTCGTTATTTACATTAATTGTATTAATATAATCTATATTTTTTTCTTGTAAAAAATGAGTATTTTTTAATAAATTTAATTTCATAATTTCATTTATTAAAAAATTAGCTCTATTTACACCATCTTTTTTAATAACTGAATTAATAGAATCTATCCATTCCATTGTTTCAGTTGGGTCAACATCTTTAAAAATATTTTTTGACATACTTATCTAACCTTTCAAAATATTACATATTAAAAATTTAAAAACTTAAAAAATTCAATATTTTTTATAAATTAAAATTATTTATTTTAAAAATTTTATATAGTATATTTTATTGATAAAAAATATATTTTGTTAAAAAATATAACTATTACATAGGCAAAAATTTTATTTTAAATAATTTTATTATATAATTTAATTTATTTAATAATTTTCAAAATAATTCAAATTTTTAAAATATTATTAATATAATTTATTATATTAAATAATAATATAATATATATTAAAAAAATATTATATATATTTTTTTATAAAAATTTTTATATATAATTTTTCATTATAAAATTTTAATAACAAAAACATTTTTTATAATTATATTATATTAATCGATTTTCTAATTAATAAATGAAATGAATCAAAATCTTTATTATCAATAAACTTTAAATATAAAATTTTTTCTTTTTCAAAATCTACAAAAAAAATTTTAATTAAAGTTTTAATTACATTATTTTTTATCGATTCTAACATTGATTGAAACATAAAAAACGATTCTCTTTTATATTCTTGTTGTGGATCTTGTTGAGCGTATCCTCTTAAATAAACGCTTTGTCTTAAAGAATCTACTGCATTTAAATGCTCTATCCAAAAAATATCTAATATTTGTAACATTACTGATTTTTCAATCATATTCGAATATTTCTTTAAAACTCTAGAAGTATTCTTATTATAACTAAATTGTATTGTAGTAACAATTAAATCAATTAATTTATCAACATTTTCATATAAAGTTGTATCATGTTCTAAAAATTTATTTATTGATTTAATAAAATAAAAATTATTTTTTAACTCTTTCTCTAATGAGAAAAAACTATCGAGATTAATTGAATTTCCTGAAATATATTGCTTAATACAACAATTTATACGATCTTTTAAAATACGCAAAATATAATTATGAATACTAGATTTATTAATTAATTTATTTCTTTCATTATATATAACCGAACGCTGTTCATTAATAATGTTATCATATTCTAATAATTGTTTTCTAGCATCAAAATTTTGATTTTCTACTTTTTTTTGTGCTTTTTCAATAGATTTACTTAACCATGGATGTTCAATAGAGTTACCTTCTTTCATACCAAGAGTTTTTATAAAAGAAATAACACTATCTGAAGCAAAAAGACGCATCAAAGAATCATCTAATGACAAATAAAATCTGGATGAACCAGGGTCTCCTTGTCTACCAGACCTTCCTCTTAACTGATTATCAATTCTGCGTGATTCATGTCTTTCTGTTCCAATAATATGTAAACCCCCCGCTTGTACTACTAATCTATTTTTATTCTTCCATTTTTTTAATGCAACACTATTATTTTCAACTAAATATTTTTTATTATGAATATCCATTGAAACTCCACCTAATACAATATCTGTACCTCTTCCTGCCATATTAGTAGCAATTGTCACAGCTCCAGGTTCTCCCGCTTTAGATATAATATTAGCTTCTTGAGAATGAATTTTGGCATTTAAAATATTATGTTGTATATTTAATTTACTTAATAACTTAGAAATTTGTTCAGATTTTTCAATAGAAACTGTTCCAACTAATACAGGTTGTCTACGATTCACGCAATCTTGAATATCAAAAACAATCGCATTCAGTTTGTCTTTTTTAGATAGATATACTAAATCTGACATATCTTTTCGAATCATTGGTTTATTTGTTGGTATAATAACAGTATCCAATTTATAAATTGAATTAAATTCAACAGCTTCTGTTGCAGCTGTACCTGTCATACCTGATAATTTAATATATAAACGAAAATAATTTTGTAAAGTTATAGTAGCTAAAGTTTGATTATCATTTTGTATAAAAACATTTTCTTTTGCTTCTATCGCTTGATGCAATCCATCAGACCAGCGTCTACTCGACATAATTCTTCCGGTATGTTCATCTACAATAATTATTTGTTTATTTTGAATAATATAATCTGTATCTTTTAAAAAAATATAATGCGCTTTTAATGCTAAAAGAACGTGATGAATTAAAAAAATATTTTCAGGTAAATATAATGATTCTTTTTTTAATAAAAAATTATATTTTATGAATAATTTTTCTATTTTAATTAATCCTATCTCAGTTAAATAAATTTGGCGCTGTTTATAATCTATATAAAAATCACCTGTGTTATAAATTTTATTACAATATTTTTGATTTTTTGGTATTAAATGAGTAATAAGAGAATTAATACGATTATATAAAGTGCTACTATTTTCTATAGATCCTGATATTACTAATGGTGTACGAGCTTCATCAATTAAAATAGAATCCACTTCATCAACTAAAGCAAAATATAATTTTCTTTGAACTTTATGTTTATTACAAAAAACCATATTATCACGTAAATAATCAAAACCATATTCATGATTTGTACCATATGTAATATCTGCTAAATATGCTTTTTTCTTATCTTCGCGTGACATACCTGAAATATTTATACCTACACTTAAACCTAAAAATTCAAATAAAATACGATTTTTATTTGCATCTCTTTTTGCAAGATAATCATTCATTGTAACTATATGTACACCCTTACCTAAAAGTGCATTCAAATAAGCAGGTAATGTAGCGGTTAATGTTTTTCCTTCACCGGTACGCATTTCTGCAATACATTTTTGATGTAAAATAATTCCTCCTAAAATTTGTACATCAAAATGCCGCATACCAAAAATTCTTTTACTAGATTCACGAATTACAGAAAAAGCCTCAGGGAGCAACGAATCTATTGTATCGCCATTTTTTAATCGTAATTTAAATTCATCTGTTTTTTTTTTTAATTCATCATCTGACAATTTTAAAAGATCTGTTTCTAAACTATTTATTTTAATAACAAGATCATTTAAATTTTTTAAAATACGTTCATTACGACTAAGAAAAAAATTATTGATTAATTTACCTAACATACTAAAATCTCATATGTGCTAATAAAAAATATAAAAAGTTTATATAAAATTAAAAAAAATATTTTCATAAAAAATATTAATCTATTAAAAATTTTTATAAAAATAAAAATAAAATTATATTATATATTGTTAAAAATATGATAGGAATAAAAAAATTATATTACATGATATAAAAAATATTTTTTATTTACAAAAAATATTTAAAATGTATTTTTTTAAAAAATTTTTTAATTAATTAAATCATTTATTAAATTATTATATGATATAATATATAACTTATATAAGTAATACAATTTTTTATATAAAAATATTTATTTTAAAATAAAAAAAATTTTTTATAAATATATAGAATATATATTCATTAAAATAAAACAAATAAAAATTGTATATTAACAATAATACTAATTAATAATAAAATTTTTTAAATCATATTTTTATAAAAAAATACAAATATTATGAATAATCATATAAAAAATTTATATATTTTAATTAATAATATTTTTAAAGTATTGCATAACAATCAGGGTAAGAAGCAGATAAAAAATATAATCCTTGTGGCGGGACTGTAGAATACATTTTATTGATGTTTTTATTATATAAAACTATTTTAGTCCAATTAATATTCTGCTTAGATAATCCTATAGAAACTAAACAACCTACAATATTTCTTACCATATGATATAAAAAAGAATTAGCAGTAATATCAATAATCACAAAATCATTTAAATGATATACTAATAAAGAAATAATTTTTCTATTCGGGGATAATGATTGACAACCACTACTTTTAAAGGAAGTAAAATCATGTCTGCCAAGCAAAAAACGAGCACTATATTGCATTTTTTTAATATCCAATATATCACGAACATAATAATAATATTTAGTCATAAAACTAGATCGTCTACTTTTATTCAAAATAATATAACGATATGAACGTGATAAAGCAGAAAATCTAGCATTAAAGTCAGATGAAATTTCTCGTATCCATAATACTGTTATATTATATGGTAATAATGAATTCACACCTTTTAACCAAATATTATTGCTACGTATAGTATTTGTATCAAAATGAGCGATTTGTTTAATAGCATGTACACCTTGATCAGTTCGCCCGGCACAAATTACATCTACTTTATGATTAGCAATTTTTGAAAAAGCTATTTCTACACACTCTTGTACAGTTAATACTGATCTTTGTTTTTGCCAGCCATAATATACACTTCCATCATATTCTAAACTCAAAACAAACTTCATCGATTTATCCTGCAATATATAACTGAGTGAAAGATAAAAATATAAATAATTATATATAAAAATTATTAATATATATCTATTTATATAAATGATTTTTATTGTATCAATGTTACTTGACATTAGATACTAAAATATGGCATTTTCTACACATATAAAAAAAACATTTTAAATTTAAAAACAATTATTTAATAAATATATATTTAAAATATTTCATATTATCTATAGATAGAATATTATTTATTAATAAAAAATAAGAAAAATTTAATAAATTTAATTAAACAACACGTTTAAAAAAATTTTTATATTACTTTACAAATAAAATAAAAAAAAATCTAATATAACTAAAAATTATTTATATATTATAAAATAATAAATATCTATTTAAATATTAAAATATATATTCTTTCATTATTGAAATTATACATTAAAAAATAAACTAAGAATCTATAAATATATCTTAATCAAAAAAAATAAAAAATTTTGTATACACTAATTATGCATTATATACAAAATATCTGCTAAATATTATTTTTATAAAAATATAAAATATTTTTTGAACATTAATATTTATTAAATTAAATTTAATTAAAAAAATTTTTAATAATAAACATTTTATAAATATTTAATTTATATATATAATTTCAAATATTCTAAATTATTAAAATAAATTATATATCTCATATATATATTATATATGATATTTATAATGCAAAAAAATAAAATTTATTTTTTATTTATTAAAACTATACTAATTTCAAAAAAACTATATAAAAACATAAAAATAAAGTAGATATTAACATATGAATCAAATTATAAAAAAAAATCATAATATATCTCAAAAAAAAATTAGTAAAAATTCTATAAAAGTATTATATAGATTAAATAAATCAGGTTATGAAGCATATTTAGTTGGAGGAGGGGTTAGAGATTTATTATTAGGAAAAAAACCTAAAGATTTTGATATTGCTACTAATGCAAAACCAAGTGAGATTAGAAAATTATTTAAAAACTGTAGATTAATAGGAAGACGATTTATTATTGCTCACTTAATATTTAAAAGTGAAATCATAGAAGTATCAACATTTAGAGCAAAAAATAACAATATAGAAAATAATAAATTATATTATCGTTCTAATAAAACAGATAATGGTATGTTATTGTTTGATAATACCTTCGGGAAAATAGAAGAAGATGTATATAGACGAGATTTAACAATTAATGCATTATATTATAGTATAAAAGATTTTGGAATTAGAGATTATGTTGGAGGAATTAAAGATATAAAATTAAAAATAATACGATTAATTGGTGACGCTGAAACTAGATATAGAGAAGATCCTGTACGTATGTTACGGGTAATACGTTTTTCTGTACAATTGCATATGCATATAGATAAAAAAACTGCAGAACCTATAGTTAAATTATCAAATTTACTAAAAAATATACCACCTGCACGATTATTTAATGAATCTATAAAATTATTTTGTTTTGGATATGGTTATCTCACTTACATTAGATTAAGAAAATATTCTCTAGTATATCCCTTACTACCATTTTTATTTCATACGCTTAGTAAAAAAAATACATTTTTTTTAAAAAATATTATTATACAATGTTTAAAAAAAATTGATTCTATTATTAATAAAAAATCTATATGTTATCCATCTTTCTTATTTGCTACACTGTTATGGTACCCGTTAATAGAAAAAATACAATTATTATTAAATAATAAACAACTGAAATATTCTAAAGCATATTCTATTTCTGTAAATTATATCTTAAAAAAATATTCAATCTTATTAGGTATTCCTAAAAATATTATTTTAATTATTAAAAAAATATGGAATTTACAAAAAGATATAGAAATGAAAAAAAAATATGAAATTAAAAAAATTATTCAAAATAATAACTTTTTTCAAGCTTTAGAATTAATTACACTCAGATCAAAAATAGAAAATAAAATTGAACTAAAAAAAATTTTATTTTTTTGGAATAAAAAAAATACTTTTTTTTAAAAAAACATTAATATATATTATATATTTCCTCATATGTACTATATATACAGTATCTATAAAAATTAGAATATAATTATCATATTAATTTTTTCTAAAAAAAAATATTGATAAATATACATTATAATATATATTAATTAGAATTATCTTTATATACAATATAAACCTTAATTTAAAAAATATATTTTATATACATAAAACATTTCATTTAAAAAAAATTTTATAATGAAAATATAATTTTATTTTTAATGTTTTATAAAAAATACTAAAAAAGAAAAAAAATATCAAAAATATGATATAATTTATTAATTTACCTAAAAATATATTTATATAAAAATAAATTTTTTTATTTAAAAATAAAAATACTTATATTCTCAAAATTTTTCATATCATTCATAATAATAAAATCAAAATTCTATATATTTACTAATCAACATATTCTATTAATAAATAATAGTTTATATATCATATTTGATTCTATCAAAAATAAAATAAATCTAAATAATTTTTCAAAAAGAGATTACATTAATGAAAACGTTAAAATTCGGGGGTACATCGCTTGCGAATGCAAAAAAATTTATACAAGTATCTTCAATTATTACAAATCAAATAAAAAATGATCAAATATCTGTTGTATTATCAGCCCCCGCTTCTATAACAAATCAATTAGAATACGCTATTAAAAAATGCATAAAAAAAAATAAAGTACCTAAAAAAAAATTACTTATCATTAAAAATTTTTTCTTTAATTTAATAAATAATATATATTTATTAGAAAATAGATATCCAGAAAAAAAAGTCAAAACAAAAATAATTATACAATATGAAAAATTAAATGATACATTCTATAAAATAAAATCATTAAAAAGCTGTCCAGATAATATATATGCTAAAATAATTAGCACAGGGGAAATTCTGTCTGTTCAATTAATGAAAGAACTATTAAAAATAAACAGACATAAAATCATAACAATTAATCCAGTTAAACTAATATCAGCCAATAATAATTATCTCAATGCTGTAGTAGATATAAAAAGATCAAAGAAAAACTTTCAAAAATTAAATTTTTCAAATATAAATATTATTCTTATGCCTGGGTTTATAGCTGGTAATAAGAAGAAAGAACATGTTGTATTAGGAAGAAATGGATCAGATTATTCCGCAACCATTTTATCTATATGCACAAATTCTCATATCTGTGAAATTTGGACCGATGTAAATGGAATATATACAGGGGATCCTAATATAATATCAAAAGCTCAGCTGTTATCAGAAATAACATATCAAGAAGCATTAGAATTAGCTTATTTAGGAGCGAAAGTCATTCATCCCGCTTCTATAGAACCTTTAAAGAAGTATAATATACCATGTGTTATTAAAAACACTAATAATATACAACATCCGGGAACTATTATTAATAGTAAAAACAAAAAAAATAATGAAAAAATAAAGGGAATTACACACTTAAATAATATTATTCAAATTAATATATTTATCTTAAAAAATTATAATATAGAAAAAATTTCATATAAACTATTAAAATATTTATATAAAAATAATATTAGTATATATTTATATAACCAATCTATATCACATAATAGAATTAATTTCTATTTTCAGAAACATAATTTAATTGCGATTAAAAATAAATTAAAAAAAATATTTAATATAGAAATACAAAAAAAAATATTAAAATCAGTTATTTTGTTAAAAAAACTTAGTATTATTTCTATTATTGGTAATAATATTAAAAATAATAATACTGAAATTTTAAAAAAAGTTTGCTCAACTATAGATAATTTTAATAACAAAATCTTATTCCTATCATATAATATATCCAATATATCATTATCCATTGTATTGGAAGATCAAAAAATCATTAAAATAATGGAAAAAATTCATAATTTAATTATTACTAAAATAATACCTATAAATATTTTCTTAATTGGTATTGGTGGAGTAGGATTAGAGTTATTAAAAATAATCTTTATGCAACGTGAAATATTAAAAAAAAAATTTATTCAAATAAATGTTAATCTTATTGCTAACTCAAAAAAATATATTATAAATAAAAAAAATATTAATTCATATAAATGGATAGATCAATTTAAAAATTCTACTAAAATTTTTCATTTAAAACATATATTAGAATTAATAAAAAAAAATGGTTATTTAATTCCTATTTTAATCGATTGCACGGCAAGTCAAAATATTGCTAATCAATATAATTTAATTATGAAATCCGGGTTTCATATTATCACAGCTAATAAAAAATCTAATTCATCACAGTTATCTGAATATATAAAAATAAGAAAAACAGCTAATAAATATAATAGAAAATTTTTTTATGAAACTCATGTTGGTGCAGGATTACCAATTATTCAAAATTTAAAAAATCTAATAGATTCAGGAGATAAATTAATTAAATTTCAAGGTATTCTTTCTGGTTCAATGTCATATATATTTGGAGAATTAGATAATAATATAACATTGTCAAAAGCTACTAAAAAAGCTAAAAAATTAGGATTTACAGAACCAAATCCAAAAGATGATCTTACTGGAATTGATGTAGCAAGAAAATTATTAATTTTAGCAAGAGAATTTGGATATTCTTTAGAACTCGCTGATATTAAAATAGAAGAAATTTTACCAAATTATTTAAAAGATATAAACAATAAAAAAATTTTTTTATCTAAATTAAAAAAAATAGATCATTTATTTATTAAAAAAGTTAAACAAGCAAAAAAAGAAAAAAAAGTTTTAAGATTTATTGGAACTATAAAAAATAATGGAAAATGTAGCGTACAGATCAAATCCGTAAATAATCAAAATCCACTATATCATATCAAAAATGGAGAAAATATATTTGTTTTTCATACAAAATATTATCAACCAATTCCTTTAATACTACGCGGTTACGGGGCTGGGAATAATGTAACAGCATCAGGTATTTTTTCTGATTTATTACGTATCGTATTATAATCTTACGAGTTTAAAATAATGATAAAAATTTATGCTCCCGCTTCTATTGGAAATGTTGGCGTTGGTTTTGATATTTTAGGTGTAGCAATTAAGCCAATAGATGGCACCTTATTAGGCGACTGTATATCAATACAATCATCAAATTCTTTTCAATTAAACTATCACGGAGATTTCTCTAAACAGCTACCTAAAGATATAAAAAAAAATGTTACATGGCAAGCATGGAACTGGTTTAATGAAAAAACAAAAAAAAAAAAACAAATATCAATTACACTAGAAAAAAATATGCCTATTGGTTCTGGGTTAGGTTCTAGCGCTTCATCTATAGTCGCAAGTGTACTAGCTCTCAATAAATTCTATAAAACTAAACTTACAAAAAAAGAATTAATACATATTATGGGAATATTAGAAGGAAACATATCAGGTAGTATACATTATGATAATGTTGCGCCATGTTATTTAGGTGGTTTACAAATAATTACAGATGATATACACCATATTACACAAAAACTTCCTATATTTGACAATTGGCTTTGGGTAATTGCGTGGCCAGGTATTAATTTATCTACTTCTATAGCAAGAAATATTTTACCATCAAAATATGATAAAGAAATATGTATAAAAAATAATCGTAATTTATCTACTTTCATACATGCTTTATATACTCAACAACAAGAATTAGCAATTCGAGTCATGATAGATTCTATTGCAGAACCTTATCGAATTCCGTTAATACCAAATTTTTTAAAAATAAAAAATGAAATCACTAAATTAGGCGCTTCTACCTGTAATATTTCAGGTTCTGGACCTACTTTATTTTCAATTTGTTTAAATGTTTCTATTGCAAATAAGGTAAAAAAATGGTTAGAAACAAATTATATTAAAAATAAAACGGGGTTCGTTCATATTTGTACAGTGGATAAATTGGGTGCTAGAAAACTAAGGATCTAAGGATGAAATTATATAATTTAAAAGATAAAAATGAAGAAGTAAATTTTTTAAATGCTATTAAATATGGTTTAGGAAAAAAACAAGGATTATTTTTTCCAAAATATTTACCGAAATTTAATACTAAGGTTTTAAAAGATTTAATGAAAATGGACTTTATTAATCGTAGCACACATATATTATCACACTTTATTTCAGATGAAATATCATTAAAAGATCTAAAAAAACAAATTAAAATAGCTTTTTCTTTTACTAAACCAATTATTGTCCCGGTTTCTAAAAATATTTCATGTTTAGAATTATTTCATGGGCCAACATTAGCATTTAAAGATTTTGGAGCTAGATTTATGGCTCAAATGCTTTCATTTTGGAAAAAAGAAAATTCTATTATGACTATACTAACTGCTACTTCTGGGGATACTGGAGCTGCAGTTGCTCATGCGTTTTATCGTATGAATAATGTTCGAGTAGTTATTTTATATCCTAAAGGTAGAGTCAGTAAACTACAAGAAATATTATTTTGTACGTTGGGAAAAAATATACATACTATTGCTATTGATGGAAGTTTTGATGATTGTCAATATTTAGTCAAACAATCTTTTAATGATAAACAGTTAAAAAAAAATATCGGTTTAAATTCTGCTAATTCAATTAATATTAGTAGATTATTAGCTCAAATATGTTATTATTTCGAAGCATTTGCATTAATTCCATCTAAATATCACAATGATATTGTTATTTCAATTCCTTGTGGAAATTTTGGAAATTTAACTGCTGGATTAATTGCAAAATCATTAGGATTACCGATTAAATCTTTTATTGCAGCTACTAACTCTAATGATACTGTACCTAGATTTTTAAAAAATGGAGTATGGAAACCTAAAAATACAGTATCAACAATTTCAAATGCTATGGATATTAGTCAACCTAATAATTGGCCACGAGTAGAAGAAATATTTAAAAGAAAAAAATGGAATTTAAATACTTTAAAATCTGAAAGCGTATCCGATAATGAAACTATAAAAACAATACAGGAATTATATAAAATTGGATATATATCAGAACCACATGCAGCTATAGCATATAAAATATTAAAAAAAAATATACAGAAAACAGATTTTGGTTTATTTTTAGGGACAGCGCATCCATCTAAATTTCAAAACACTGTAGAAGAAATATTAAATATTAAATTAAAATTACCAGATTCTTTACAATCTAGGGTAAATTTAAAAAATTTTTCACATCATATGAAACCAGATTTTTTGAAATTAAAAAATTTTTTATTAAAAAAAATTTAATAAATTTTATGATTTAGAGAGGAAAAAATACCTCTCTAAATCATTGATAAGTCGATATTATTATAATTTATATATTAAATAAAAAATTTATAATGTCACCATCCTGTACAATATATTTTTTTCCTTCACTGCGTATTTTTCCTAATTTTCTAATTTTACTTATATTGCAATATTTTATTAAATCATCATATGAAATTATCTGAGCTCTAATAAATCCTTTAGAAAAATCAGTATGAATTAATTTAGAAATTTGTAATGCTGTTTCCCCTTTCTTAAAAATCCATGATCTAACTTCTTTAGGTCCTGCTGTAAAAAACATTTTTAATTTTAAAGCATCACATACTTTTTTAATAATTGTATTACAATTAATAAAATCAATATAAAATATATTTTTTTTAGATAATTCATAATTCATATTATTTATTTTAGTATTATTATTTTCATTTAATATTATAGAAAAAACCGTTGATTTATTAAAATTATTATTTTTAAAAACGTTATCTAAAGAAAAATCAATATCTATATTGGATTCCATATTTAAAATATAAATTACAGGCTTTAAAGTTAAAAATTGATATTGCTTTAATTTTTTCCATTCATCCTTAGAAAATATAATATCTCGTAAAGCAAATCCAGATTGTAATTGACGAATACAACGATTTATTAAATTTAATGATACTTTTTGATTTCTATCATTCGCAGATTGACGTAATGAACCTTTTTTAATAATCCTTTCACATAAATCTAAATCTGATAATAGTAATTCTGTATTAATAATATCAATATCACGTATCGGGTTTATATCATTATATATGTGAATAATATTAGTATTTTTAAAACAACGAACAACATGTATAAGAGCATTACACTCTCTAATTTTCTCTAAAAATTTATTTCCTAAACCTTCTCCTTTAGAAGCGCCTTTTACTAACCCTGCAATATCAATTAATGTAACAATGCTATATACAATATTTTTTGATGATACACAATAAGCAATTTTTTTTAACCTGCCATCAAATACTGATACTACACCTATATTTGGGTCAATTGTACAGAAAGGAAAATTTTTTGACGGAATATTTAATTTTGTTATTTTATTAAATAATGCTGATTTTCCTACATTAGGTAAACCTATAATACCAAATTTATATACCACAATAATTTACACCCATGAAATAAAAAAGTTCAAAAAAATTTTATTTATTAAAACAATTTATATACTTAAAACAATTTTTTTATTTTTTAAAAAATCTTTTTTATATATATTATTTTTAGTTAGAATAATAAATTCTAGTATTGCCTTTATAATCATTTTTTTTTCTATAATACTTGGATTATCTAAAACAAAATTTGATATATTTTTCTTTAATTTAGGCCGACCAATACCAATATTTAATTGCATAAAAGCATTTTTATTTTTAAAAATATTAATAATACTTTTAACACCATTATGACCATTATCAGATGTTCCGACTTTGATCTTCAATACTCCAGGAAATAAATCAAGTTCATCTCGTACAATTAAAATTTCAGATAATTTAATTTTATAAAAAGATGATAAAGCATACACGGAATTACCATTTAAGTTCATAAAAAGATTTGGTTTTAATAAATAAATTTTATTATTGTTTAATTTAATCGAAGAAACAAATCCTAAAAATCTTTTTTTTAATTTAAAAGAACTCTGATAAAAATCAGATAATATATTAACAAACCAAAACCCAACATTATGTCTTGTTTCATCATATTGATGAAAAGAATTTCCTAAACCTACAATCATTTTTATTTTATTCAAATGAACCTACTTTAAAATATATATTATAATTAACAAAAAAAAACAAAATGTGTATTATATGCAATATAATTGCATAATTTCTTCTATTAAAAAAAAATTATTTATATAAAAAAACACAAATTTACTTGTATATATTTTTTATAAATTTTTAAAAAATAATATTTTTTATTTTTTATCAAATAAAAAATAATTCATTTTCATGTTATGATTATATAAATTGACGTTATAATAAAAAATATTTAAAAATTAATTTTAATACTATATTGAAAATATATTATTATTATCTATTAGTAACTATGTAATATTTTTATTATATACATAACAATTATATATATACTACTAATTGTAGTAAAATTAATACTGAATAATAATATAAATATAAATTTTAATTATTAAATTTAAAATAAAATTATAAAAAAGATATATAAAAAAATTATTTTACTCAAACATATTAAATTATTTTATTGAGATTATTATAATTTTATATATATATAAAAAAAACTACAATATTATACTAAATACTGAAATTGAGATTCATATGTCTATAAAACAAAATTTACGGTTTACATTAAATAATCGATTTAGAGGATTTTATCCTGTTGTTATAGATATAGAAAGTGCAGGATTTCATGCAAAAACAGATGCTTTATTAGAAATTGCTGTTGTAACTTTAAAAATGAATGAACTGGGTTGGTTACAAATAGATGATACTTTACATTTTCATATTGTACCTTTCAAAGGATCAATTATAAAAGCAGAATCTGTAGCATTTAATAAAATTGATCCATTTAATCCTCTTAGAGGGGCAATCAGCGAAAAAAATGCATTAAAGTGCATTTTTAAATTAGTAAAAAAAAAAATTAGTATTAATAAATGTAAAAAAGGAATATTAGTAGCGCATAACGCAAATTTTGATCATAATTTTTTAATGGCTGCAGCCAAAAGAGTAAAAACAAAAAAAAATCCTTTTCATCCTTTTACTATTTTTGATACAGCCACACTTAGTGGTTTAATTTTCGGGCAAACAGTTTTAGCAAAAGCCTGTCAAATAGCAGGAATACCGTTTGATACAACACAAGCTCATTCTGCTTTATATGATACTATGCAAACTGCATATCTTTTTTGTGAAATAGTAAATAGATGGAAGAGAATTGGAGGGTGGCCACCAAATATATCCCATCGAAAAAAAAATGATGAGATATAAATCGATACATTAAATGTATAAAAAAATTATTAACTTTCTTGTTTATTATTATAACAGTTTTTAACTAAATCTAATAATTCTCCACTATATAACATTTCTAAAATAATATCACAACCACCAATTAAACGTTTATTAACCCATAACTGAGGAAAAGTAGGCCATTTTGAATATTTAGGTAAAGCCAACCGAATATCGTTATGTTTCAAAACATCAATATAAAAAAAATTTGAAGTACAAGATGATAATGCTCGTGCTGCTCGAGCTGAAAAACCACAACTTGGATGTTCTGGAGAACCTTTCATATATAAAATAATAACATTTTCTTGTAATTGTTTTTCTATTTTACTAAAAATATCTATCATTTTTAAATTCACCTATTAATTTAATAATTAATTAAAAAAATTCAAATAATAAAATATATATATAATATTGTTTAAATCCAATAAATCTATTATAATATAATTTATATATGGGGCTGATTATGGATTTGACAAAATATACAAAAATTTTTGTTGCATGTCGAGGGTTGGTTTGCCTCGTTAAAAAACCAATTTAAAACAAAAGCAAAAAATAAAAGTTACGCTTTAGCAGCTTAAAAAACTAGATAAAGCCCTTTCTTTCTAATCTATTTTTTTCTCTTTAAATAGAATAGATATATTTTAGAAAGGTCATATTTAAAGAGATAACTATATAATGTTCATCTTGAAACAATATAGCTATATTTTTATCAAGATAAAAAATAATGCTTTGTTTATTAGGTATTATTTCATTAAAATAAATAAACTAAACATGTAGAACAATCATCTCAGTTATTTTGGACGCGGGTTCGAATCCCGCCAGCTCCACGTAATATCTTGAAAAATTCAATTAAAATATATATCTAATTACAAATAATATCAAAAAAATATTTTTGTTTATATATTTTATATATCAATAAAAAAATATAAAAATAAAATTTCCATAGAATACAAAAAATATAAAATTTATTAAAAAAAAATAAAAAAAACTATTTTAATAATTTAATTTCTTTAATTATATTTTTAAAAAAATTATTAAATTTAATTATTTTTTTTAATTAAACAAATTTATTAGAGAAAAACATGCAAAAAGAAAACATTCAAGAAAATCAAAATAAAAAAACAGAAAAAAAAAATGTAGATAAAGAAAAAGAAAAAAAAATAAAAAAATTTCAAACAATAGAAAAAGAAATTATTTCTTTAATAAAAAAAAAAAAAAATATAAAACTTCAATTCTATGCTAAAATAAATAATATAAAAAAAAAAAATAAGAAAAAAATTACTTTAATAAAAAATAATAAAATTAAAAATTTTTTAAAATCTATTGTTCCTATTATTGACAAAATTGATAATGTAATAAAAATATCTAAAGATTCAAATTTAACACAAAATACAATAATAGAAGGTATAAAATTAACAAAAAATATATTTGAAAAAAATTTAAAAATATGGCATATAAAAAAAATAAATCAAATTAATATAAATTTTAATCCAAATATGCATTCTTTAAAAGAAAAAAATAAAAATAATAATCTTTTAAACAATACTAAGATTAAAAATATCAAAAAAAATGGATATATTTTTAAAGATCAAATTATTAAAAAAGCAGTTGTCACAATATAAATTATCAATGTATTAAATTAAACATTTGTTTATAAAAAAAATACTATTTAATATGTCATATTTTTAAACCAATTAATTGGTTGTTTTTTTTGATTTTTTAATAATTTATTTGTTTTTGAAAAATGTTTGCATCCAAAAAAACCACGAAAAGATGATAATGGTGATGGATGCGACGATTGCAATATAAAGTGTTTTTTTTGATTAATAAGATTATATTTTGAACCAGCAAAAGACCCCCATAACAAAAATATTACTCCTATACAAAAATTATTTATAAATTTAATTACCTGATCTGTAAAAATTTCCCATCCGATTTTTTTATGTGAACCCGGAATACCATCTGAAACCGTTAATATTGAATTTAATAATAAAACCCCTTGTTTAGCCCACGGTTCTAAACAATTAGATATTTTATTTTGATAAAATAAAAAATCATTTTGTAATTCTTTAAAAATATTTTTTAATGAAGGGGGGGTTAAAATATTATTAGGAACAGAAAATGATAATCCATGTGCTTGACCTACATGACAATATGGATCTTGTCCTAAAATGACTACTTTCACACAAGATAAGGGAGTTAATGAAAAAGCATTAAAAATCATTTTTTTAGGAGGGTAAACTACAGTATCCTGTTGTATATTTTTAATTGTATTACATAAATGAACAAAATATTTTTTTTTTTTCTATAGTAAATAAATCAGACCATGTATAATTAGTATTAATTATCATTATAGTATACCTTTTTTAATATTAAAAAATTAAAAAAAATCATTATTTTTTTTAATTAAAAATATAATTTATTTAAATTTTTATATATATAAAAAATAATTTCATTCTATTTAAAATATAAAATAAAAATATGATATAATATAATATATCATAAATAAATTATGAATACTTAATTATCATTATAATTTTATATATATAATCAAGGAAAAAATAAAAATGATTTTAGTCTCACAAAAAGCTCCTAATTTTATTGCATCTGCTGTTTTACCTGATGGTAAAATAATTCATAATTTTGATTTAAAAAAATATTCACTAGGAAAAAAAACAGTTTTATTTTTTTGGCCTATGGATTTTACTTTCGTTTGTCCTTCAGAAATAATAGCATTTAATAATCTATATAATGAATTTCAAAAAAGAGATGTATGTCTTGTAGGTGTATCTATTGATTCAGTATATGTGCATAATGCATGGAGAAATACATTACCAGAATCTGGCGGGGTAGGATTAATAAAATTTCCTATGATATCGGATATAAAAAGAAATATACAGGAATCATATGGTATAGAACATCATGAATTAAAAATAGCATTAAGAGCGTCATTTTTAATAGATAATAATAATATTGTTAGACATCAATCTATTAATGATCTTCCTATTGGACGAAATATCAAAGAAATATTACGAATAATTGATGCTCTTAAATTTTACGAAAAATTTGGTGAAGTTTGTCCAGCTAACTGGAAGCCGGGTAAAGAAACAATTCAAGCAACACCAAAAGGAATAAAGAAGTATTTATCTAATAATTTTCAAAAAATATAACATATTATTAAAGAAGTATTTAAAAAACATATCAACAATAATACAATTTGTAATTAAAGATATTTATTAAATGTAAAAATAAAAAAAATCATAATATATATAATGATTACTATATATCATTGTATATATTTTATATATATAAAATAATTCAAAAAATTATATATATTTAATTTATATCAATATATAAAATATATATAATTATTCATTAAATAAATACAAATCCAAAAACTAATTATTTCATCATAAAAATATGATTTAATTAATCAACATTAAATATAAAATTATATCATCGAGATAATACATTAATGAAAGACATTGCACTAGAAATCAAACAGGTCAGTATTGAAGAAGAGTTAAAAAGATCTTATCTTGATTATGCTATGTCTGTAATAATTGGCCGAGCTTTACCAGATGTACGAGATGGATTAAAACCCGTTCATCGAAGAATATTGTTTGCTATGAATATATTAAATAATGAATGGAATAAACCTTATAAAAAATCTGCTAGAATTGTAGGAGATGTAATTGGTAAATATCATCCTCATGGAGATTCCGCTGTATATGATGCTATTGTACGAATGGCTCAACCATTTTCTTTAAGATATACATTAATTGATGGACAAGGAAATTTTGGTTCTATTGACGGGGATTCTGCTGCTGCTATGAGATATACAGAAATTCGTATGTCAAAAATAGCACATAAAATGCTAAGCGATTTAAAAAAAAATACCATAAATTTCGTCTTAAATTATGATGGAACAGAAAAAATACCAGAAGTCTTACCTACAAAAATTCCTAATTTATTAATTAATGGTTCTTCTGGCATTGCTGTAGGTATGGCTACAAATATTCCTCCTCATAACTTAAAAGAAGTAATAAATGGATGCATAGCATATTTAGATAATCCAGACATTTCTTTAAAAAAACTTATGATATATATACCTGGACCAGATTTTCCTACAGCAGGTATAATTCATGGAAAAATTGGTATCAAAGAAGCTTATCGTACAGGAAAGGGAAAAATATCTATTCGATCAAAATATTTAATAGAAGTAAATCAAAAAAACAAAAAAGAATCATTAATAATCTATGAATTACCATATCAAGTTAATAAATCCAAATTAATTGAAAAAATAGCTATTTTAGTTAAAGAAAAAAAAATAAATGGTATATCAAATATACGCGATGAATCAGATAAAGATGGAATGAGAATAGTAATTGAAATAAAAAAAGATTTTATTACTAAAGTTATCCTTAATCAGCTTTATACACTTACATCACTACAAACATCTTTTGGTATTAATATGGTAGCATTATCGTCCTCCGGGCAGCCAAAAAAGATGAGTTTGAAAAAAATAATAAATGAATTTATAAAACACAGAGAAAATATTATTACAAGAAAATGTATATTTAAATTAAAAAAATATACAAAAAGAATACATATTTTAAAAGGTTTTTCTATCGCATTAAATAATATTGATAAAATTATTAAAATTATAAAACTTTCAAATAATAGAAAAAATGCAATAAAAAAATTAAAAAAAATTAATTGGAAAACAAATTACTCTCTAAATATTAGAGATCATTTAAAAGATAATTATAAGAACTTTAATTTTAGTAAAAAACAAGCACGTGCTATTTTAGATATTAAATTACATAAATTAACTACATTAGAACAAGATAAAATTTATAAAGAAAATAGACATTTAAATAAAAAAAATTTATATTTAAAAAATATATTATCTAATTCAGATGAATTAAAAAATATCATTAAAACTGAATTAATAAAAATAAAAAATCAATTTTCTGATTCCAGAAGAACTAAAATAATTAATAAAGAATCAGAAATTAATATGGAAGATATCATAGTAAAAGAAAGTGTGGTAGTGACATTATCATATTCAGGATATGTAAAATATCAACCTATTTCTGATTATAATGCGCAAAGAAGAGGAGGAAAAGGAAAATCAGCGGCAAAAACTAAAGAAGAAGATTATATCGCTAATTTATTAGTAGCTAATTCACATGATACAATTCTATGTTTTTCAAGTAGAGGTATATTATACTGGATGAAAGTATATCAACTACCTGAAACAAGTAGACATGCACGTGGTCGCCCAATTATTAATTTACTACCTCTTATGCAAAAAGAAAGAATCACGGCAATTTTACCTATTTCTAAGTATAAATCATCTATAAATATATTTATGGCTACAGCTTTGGGTTTTGTGAAAAAAACACCATTAAATCAATTTCAAAAACCACGAAATTCAGGAATTATTGCAATAAATTTACGAAAAAACGATGAATTAATTGGTGTTTCATTAACCAATGGTAATAATAATATATTAATATTTACTTCTAAGGGAAAAGTGGTTCAGTTTTCTGAAAAAAAAATAAGAAAAATGGGACGTACTGCTTCTGGTATTTGTGGTATTAAAATTATTAATAATGATCGACTAGTGTCCTTATTAGTTCCAAATAAAAAAGATGATATTCTAATAGTAACTGAAAACGGATATGGAAAGAGAACAAAAATCAATCAATTTCCTATTAAATCCCGTGCAACAAAAGGAGTTATTTCTATTCGAGTTACTCAAAAAAACGGAGTTGTAATAGGCGCTATACAAGTTAATCAAAATAATCAAATAATGATGATTACAAATGCAGGAACTCTTGTTAGAATTAGAGTCTCTGAAATAGCAACATTAAAAAGAAATACACAGGGAGTTATATTAATTCGTACTACTAAAAAAGAAAAGGTAGTTGGTTTACAAAAATTGTCATATAATTCTTTAGAATCATAAAATCACTATATAAAAAAAATTATTTATTATAGTAATTTTATGAATAATAAATTATTATGATATATTTTTAATTACTATAATATAATTTATAAACTTCTAAAAAGATTGAATAACAGTCATAGCTGTTGTATAAATGATATCATCTATTGTTGCCCCTCTTGATAAATCATTTACCGGTTTACGTAAACCTTGTAAAATAGGTCCAATAGATATAATTCCTGATGATCTTTGTACTGCTTTATATGTAATATTTCCAGAGTTTAAATCTGGAAAAATTAATACCGTAGCATTACCTGCTACTTTTGAATATGGCAATTTTATATGTGCTATTTTTTTAGAAACAGCGGCATCATACTGCATAGGTCCGTCAATTAATAACTTTGGATTAATATGTTTTACTATATCTATAGAATCTTTTACTTTATCTACAGACATACCAGATCCTGAAGTTCCGGTAGAATAAGAAAGCATAGCAACTTTAGGTACAATACCAATAGAATAAGCAGTATTAGAAGATTGTATTGCAATTTTAGCTAACATTTTCGAATCTGGATATTGATTAACTGCGCAATCTCCATATATTAATACCTTTTTAGGAAATAACATTAAAAAAACTGAAGAAACAAATGAATCTTTACAATTATTTTGTATTAATTGAAAGGCGGGTCTTATTACATCTGCTGTTGCATGCGTGATTCCAGCTACTACTCCATCCACCTCACCTTCATTCAGCATCATAAGAGATAAAATAATATTGTTATTTAATAAATTAAGCGCATCTCCATGACTAGCAATACCTTTATCTTTTCGTAATTTATATAATTGATGAACATAGAGTTTACGAATACTATCTGGATCAATTATTTGAACATCTTTATGTAAGATAAAATTATTCTGCATTGCAATATTTTTAATATAGTGATTATTTCCTAACAAAATACATTTTGATATTTTTAATTCACTACATATTGATACAGATTGAATAATCTTAATATTATTTCCTTCAGGGAAAATAATTTTCTTGATATTTGAACTAGCTTTTTTTTGTAAAAATAATTTAAAATTTTCTGAATAATTTTTCATAAAATATTTTTTAAAAATAGTAAGGTTTAAAAAAGTGAATAAATTTAAAAAAATAAAATACAAATTTCTAATTTATAAATAAATTATTTTTTAAAAATATAATTTAAATATTTTATCATTATAAAACTTTTTTTATTTTATTAAATTATAAGTTTCTTTAGCTATAATCTGATTTTCATTAGCTGATATAACTAATATAGGTATACTTTTTATAGAATTTATAAATATAGTTTTTTTGTTATTATTCAAATTGTTTTTTGAATCTATAAAACAACCAATTAACGATAATTTATCTATTATTTTTTGACGAATAAAACTAGAATTTTCCCCAATTCCACCTGTAAATATAACAGCATCCAATCGTCCACACATTAATGAAGAATATCCACAAATATATTTAGCAACACGATGACAAAATATATCAATTGATAATTTTGCTTTCTTATTAACATTATATTTCTCTTCTAACTCTCTAAAATCATTGGAAATTGAACTAATACCTAATACTCCTGAATATTTAGTTAATATTTTTTGTGCCTTATCAAGAGAAATTCCTAATTCTTTAATCATGTAAAAAATAATAGATGGATCAATATCTCCGCATCGAGTTCCCATTACTAATCCTTCCAATGGAGTTAAACCCATAGAAGTATCTACTGATTTACCATTAACTACCGCTGTAATAGAAGAGCCACTACCTAAATGACAACTAATAACGTTTAATTGATTAATAGATTTTTTTAAAAAAAAAGAGCATTTTTTAGTTACATAAAAGTGATTAATACCATGAGCACCGTATCTACGAATAGAATGATCAGAATAAAAATAATAAGGTATAGCATATAAAAATGATTCTTTAGGGATCGTATGATGAAATGCAGTATCAAATACTGCTACATTAACTTTTGCTAATTTTAATATTTTTTTTAATGCTATATTAATAGCTAACAAATGAAATGGGTTATGAAGAGGGGCAAAAACAGATGATTTTTGAATTTCCAATAAAACGCTAGAATTAATAATCATAGATTTTTTTAAATTTTTTCCCCCATGAACCACTCTATGTCCAATTCCAATTATATTATTCAAATAATTTTTATATTTATCATGTAATATATCAAAAATTAATATAATTAACTGTTTATATGAATCTATTTTATCAAATTTTTTAAATAATTTTTTATTGTTTATAAAATCCTGTATTTTTAAAGATGTAATATTATTTATAGTTTCTATTATTCCGTCAATATAAGTAATTTCTTCAATAGGGTCAATAATTGAAAATTTAACTGAAGAACTTCCACAATTTAGAACTAAAATCAATTCTTTTTTCATAGATATCTCATTTTATATAAATCTATTATTTAAAAAATAAAAAATCATTACAAAAATACTATTCATAAAACAATTTTTTAAAATAATAATCGTGTTTAATGAAAAGTAATCTTTTTTTGTTCAATGGAATGAATTTGCATTTTAATAATATCACTAACAGGATCTTCCGGACGTTGTTCAACAAAATATAATAAATCTGAAAGAGCTGCACGATAACAATTTAATTGAGAGAAGATTAATCCTCTATCTCGAATTTCATATGGATCTTTAGGTTTTAATGTTAGTAAAATATTACTTACATTTAAAGCTAATTCTATATTTTGTTCTTCAATTAATGCTATTTTTAACATATCTAATATTTTTTGTATAATAGTTGATGAAGTAGATTCTTGTAAATAATTTTCATGCAATTCAGCTGATGGACTGATATTACCTTTTAACCATGATTGTAAAATATGTTTATTAAGTATATCTCCATTAACAGGATCAATATATAGTATTTTTTCTTCTAAACTCTTAAATTTAACAATTAATTGTGTCGGAAACATTATAGGTATAATTGATAAATTTAGTCTACTGGCAATATGAATAAGAAAAGTTCCTAAAGAAAAAGAATTACCCTGATTAGATAAAATAACTTTATCTAACCATAACATATCAGATAATTTATGTATTTTAACTGAACAACCAAATTTCCATTTTTTATAAAAAATAAATAATAATTTTTCTAATTTTTCTATTTCTGTTAATGTTTCAGAAATAAATAATAAAGATTCCTGAACTTTATTTGTACATATTTTCATTATATTTTCTTCTGGAAAATCATCACGAATTTTTACCATAAGTTTAACCATAACTTCAAATAAAGATTCTTTAGAAAAATCAATATTACTTAAATTTATCATATTTTACCCTAAATAAATGTAAAAAAACCAAAATATATACAAAAAAAATTTTTTATAAAATTATATTTTTATATTCAAAAAACCATAAGTTACTCTATTAAGATTAGAATAATCTTTTATTGAAGATATTTTTATAAAAAAATTATTTCTAAAAAGTTTTCTTACTATTTTCGTTTGTTTATAGCAATGTTCAATATATAACCAACCTGTAGAAAAAAAATAATGAACAGAATTTTTTATAATATATTGTATACATTCTATTCCATCTTTTCCAGCCACTAAAGCAGAATATGGTTCAAAAAAAAGATTAGAAAAAGAATTATTAAAATCTTTTTGAGATAAATATGGAGGATTACAAACAATAATATGAAATTTTTTTAAATACAGGTTTGAAAACCAATTACTATAAATAAAATTAACATTTTGAATATTCAACATTTTAGAATTATAACGAGCTACTTCTAATGCACTCAAATTATTATCTACTCCAATAATTTTACATTTAGAATTTTTTGAAGCTAAAGCTAAAGCAATTGCACCGCAGCCGGTACCTAAATCTAAAATTGTATTTGTTTTAGAAGAGATTTTTAATAAAACTTGTTCAACAAGAATTTCTGTATCTGGTCTAGGAATTAAAACGCAAGAAGAAACAAAAAAAGATAAAGACCAAAATTCTTTTTTTTGTATAAGATAAGCAATAGGTTCATTTAATATTCTTCTATCTAATAAATCATTTAAAATAAATAAATCATTTTTTTTTATTATCTTTGTTTTATTATATAATAATTCTTTTTTTGAATACTTTAATACAAAACATAATAATAATTCTGAATCTAGTTTTGATGTTGTACTATTAACTAATTTTTTCTCAGCATATGATAACCATTTTAAAATATTCATTATTATATACCAGTTTTATTTTATTCCATTGTTGATAATAAATCTGCTTGATGTTCTTGTAGTAAAGGCTCTATTAATAAATCTAATTTACCTAATAAAATTTCATTTAAACGATATATTGTTAAGTTGATTCGATGATCTGTTACTCTATTTTGAGAAAAATTATATGTTCTATTTCTATCAGATCTAGAGCCAGTTCCCAGCAAGTTCCTCCTCATCAAAGAATTTTCTAATGCTTTTTTTGCATTATTTTCAGAATAAATTTTAGCAGATAAAACAGATAAAGCTTTTTCTTTATTCTTATGCTGAGATCGTTCATCTTGACATTCAACTACATTACCGGTAGGAATATGTGTAATACGAACTGCAGAATCAGTTGTATTAACATGCTGGCCACCAGCACCAGAAGAACGAAATGTATCAATTTTTAAATCAGACACATTTAAAATAATTTTTTTTGATTTAGAAACTTCAGGCATAATTGCTACGGTACATGTGGATGTATGTATTCTACCTTGTGACTCTGTTTGTGGGACACGTTGTACTCTATGACCTCCTGATTCAAATTTTAATCTTCCGCAAGCTCCTACACCAATTACTTTCAAAATAATTTCTTTATACCCTCCCATTTCTCCTTCATGCATATTGATAATACTTACTTTCCAAGATTTAAAATCAGCATATCGCATATACATTTTACATAATTCTCCAGAAAAAATAGCGGCTTCTTGTCCCCCAGTAGCAGCACGAATTTCAATAAAACAACTATTTTTATCATAAGGATCGATAGGAAGTAATAATAATTTAATTTTTTTTTCAATCTTCTTTTGTTTATTTAATAATAAATATAATTCTTCTTCAGCTAATTTAGCAATAACAGAATCATTTAATAATAAACGTGTATCCTTTATTTCTGATTTTATTGACAACCATAAAAGAAATGATTCGTGTAATTTAAATAATTCCGCTTTTTCTTTAGATAATTTAGAAAATTCTTCTTTATTAAATGTTAAATAATGATTTGATAATAAAGATTCTAATTCTGTATACCTTTTCATTAAATTTTTCAATTTTATAATTATTGATTTTTTCATAAAAATAAACCTATTTAATATAGAAATATAAAAATAAAACAAAATAAATATATATTAATTCATATTTAATCATATCATAATATGATTAAATATATATAATAAGAATCATCTCTTTAATAAAAATAGATATTTTTAAAAAAATATTTTTTCAAAAATATTTAAATTTATTAAAAAAAATATTATAAAAAAAACTTTCTAATACAATTTAATACATATTTTTTAAATAGGATTAAAATGGGAAACATTAAATTATTTTCTGGAAATTCTACTCCAATTTTATCAAAAAAAATTGCTAAAAAATTAAATATATCGTTAGGTAAAGCTACTGTTAGTAAATTTAGTGACGGGGAAATTAGCATACAAATCAATGAAAACATTAGAGGTTATGATGTTTTTGTAATACAATCTACATGTTTACCTACAAATGATAATTTAATGGAATTAATCATTATGATTGATGCTTTAAGAAGAGCTTCAGCAGGACGTATTACAGCTGTAATACCATATTTTGGATATGCACGACAAGATAGAAGGATGCGATCTTCTCGAGTACCAATCACTGCTAGAGTTATTGCTGATTTTTTATCTAATGTTGGTGTAGATCAAATTTTGACTATAGATTTACATTCAGAACAAATTCAAGGTTTTTTTGATATTCCTATAAATAACATATTTAGTAGTATGATTTTTTTAAAAGATTTGTTGAAAATTGATTTTCTAAATCCGGTATTTGTTTCACCTGATATAGGTGGTATTATTAGAACTAGAGAAATCGCAAAACTATTTAATGATTCTGATATGGCTATTATTGATAAACGTCGATCACATTCTAATACTTCTCAAGTAATGAATATTATCGGACAAATAAAAAATAGAGATTGTATTTTAATTGATGATATTATAGATACTGGAATAACATTATGTGCAGCTGCAAAAAAACTGAAAAAAAACGGAGCGCAACGTATTTTCGCATATGCAACTCATCCAATTTTTTCAGGTGCAGCAAGTGAAAATATAAAAAAAGTAACATACATAGATAAAATTATCATTTGTGATACAATTCCTTTATCTAAAGAAATAAAAAATTTAAAAAACATTCGGATATTATCCGTAGCTAACATGTTAGCAGAAGCAATTAAAAGAATTAATAAAGAAAAATCAATTTTAGAAATGTTTGATTACTAAAAAATACTGTTATAAAATATAACAATATTAATTTATATATTAAATAAACTATTTAGTTTCTATTTTTTTAGAATAAATGTTGGAAAATATTCCAACATTATATTAATATAAATATATAATTATATATATATGATATATAAATAAATATTATAATTTAACATCTACATATTAAATATACTGCTAATACAATTAGCAGTAAAATATTTTTTATTAATAATCAAATTTCATTTTTTAAATAAATTTTATTAAAAAAATATAACTCTTTAATATAAAAAAATATATTATAAAATATTTAAAATAATCTGAGGAAAGAACCCTAAAATAATAAATACTAAACTCATAAATAAAATTAAATATTTTTGAAAAAGTGGTATATAAAAATTATATTTAATATTTGTATGATCTAATGTTAAAGATGTATCATACACATTATAAATTATATTTAAATAACTCTGCATTCCTATGATACTACTTAACATCATAATGATAACTGTAATAAAAAATCTTCTTTGAATCAAATTCTTAAATATAAAAAACTTTCCCCAAAAACCTAAAGTTAAAGGAAATCCAGATAAAGATAACAGAATTAAAGATATTGAAATCCCTAAAATCGGATCATACCAAAATAACCCTCTTAATGAATTATCTTTAATAGAATAAATTTTTTTGGAAAAAATATTAAAATCAATAGTACTTTTAATACTAAAAAAACCAACTAATCCTAGTATATAACCAAATAAATAAAACTGTATTTGTCTAATAATAAATATATCTTCTTTTGAAGAATATATTAATAATAACATTAATAAAAAACCAAGATTAGAAATAGATAAATACCCAATTGATCTTTGTACTTTATTTTGAAAAATAGAAAATAAATTACCAAAAAAAATAGATAATACAGAAATATAATATATTATAAAATATAATAATTTTATATTATATATATAAGGAATATAATAAAAAAAACGTATTAAAAATGAAAATATAGAAATTCTTGTAACAGTAGAAAAATAAATCAATGAACATGAATTAGTATTTTGATATATACCTGGAGACCATGTATGTAACGGGAATAATGATAATTTAAAAAAAAGAGATAAAAAAACTATACTAAATCCAAATAAAATAATACTTCCAAACATAATAGATGGATGATATATAAAAATTTGTGAAAAAAAAGAAAAACATAGCCTACCAGAAATAAAATATATAAATGAACATCCTAACAATAAAAAAGAAGATGAAAAAATTGACATAATCATGTATATAACAATTAATAATAAATTACTTCCCGCTTTAGGAAAAAACATTAAAATACCTAATAATGGTAAAAATAATAATTCAGATCCAATAAATAAAGTAGAAAAATGATTAGATATAGAAACTAAAATTCCACCTAAAACAGATAAAAGAAGAAACAAATAAAATTCTATTGAATGATAATTACCATAAGACAACCAATTATATGAAAATGCGCAAGTATAAAAACTTGAAATTAATAACATAAATATAAAAAAGTAAGAATATTTATCAATTTTAATTAATTCTGAAAAATACTCTAACATAAAATATTTTGAATATATAATAGATATTATACTAAAAAAAATACTAAAAATAATAATCATACACCCTAAATATGTTTTTTTTTTATAAAAAGAGACAAATAAAATTATTAAAATAGAAGAAATTAATATTAATATTGGTAATATTGGAATAATACTATAAAATAATCTAATCATAATTTTATTACCTATTTATTAAAAAAGGATATGTAATTTCTATATAACTGATCTGAAATTTCATATGAGAATTGCAAAAACAGTTTAGGATATAATCCTATAAGAATTAAAAAACATGCAAAAAAAATCAAAATTATTAAATGAAAAATATTTAATTCATTTTGTAAAATAACGTGATTCGTAGAACCGTAACATACACGTTGTATTAAGATTACAGAATAAATAGAAGATAAAAATAAACAAAATGCAAATAAATACCCTAAAACAGGATAAAAAGAAAAAATACCCCATAACATCATAAATTTACCGCTAAAATTTCCTGTTAAAGGAATACTTAGATTTGCAAAAGAAAAAAACAAAAAAAATGAAGGAATAAAATACATACAAGACCATAATCCACCCATATATAAAATATTTTGAGTTTTAATATGAAAAAAGATTTTTCCAATAATAATTAATAATGCTGCAGTAGAAATAACATAAGATACAAAATAAATCATAACACCTTGATAAGAAAATATATTTTCGCTATATAAAGAAGCAAAAATTATTCCCATATTAGAAATAGAAGAATAAGCTAATAATCTTTTTATATTTGTTTGAGAAAAAGCCATAATAGAACCATATAACATTGTAAATAAACCCAAACTAATAAAAATTAAAGAAAACATATGAGATGTACGGGGAAACAAAACTAAATGATATCTTAATAATCCATATATTGCAGGTTTCAATAAAATTCCAACTAAATCAACGGAACCAGAGGGAGAAATAATTTCTTGAATATCTGGTAACCAATCATCAAAAGGAAATAAGGGAAGTTTTATTACAAGTGACAGTAATAAACTAAACATCACAAAAATTTCCATATATAAAGACATTTTTATATTTTTTAATATAAAATAATTAAATGTCCAAATTCCAGAATAACTATGATAAATACATGCTAAATTTAAAATAGAAAAAAGTAAAATAAAACTAGATAATTGAGAATATATGAAAAATTTACGTGCAACATAAATACTTTTACAATTATTTTCATAAGAATTGTTCCAAAAAATAATTAAAAAATACATAGGTATTAATATAATTTCCCAAAAGAAAAAAAATAACAACATATCAAAAGACAGAAAGATACCAAAAATACCTAAAATAATAAGTTGTACACAAAAATAAAATATTCCAATATTTTTATTTAAAATATCCCATTCACAAGATATCGAACAAATACCCATCAGAGAAGTTAAAAAAATCATAAGCAATGATAATTTATCTACACCTAAATAAAAAGAAATTCCATATCTTGGAATCCATATTTTATAAAATGAAAAAATCAATGAATTGTCTGAAAAACTAGAATTATTAATATGACTATTAGTGTAAAAGAAAAATATTGAAAAAAACAAACAAGTCATAATAGACAAAAAAGCCATATAACGAGGAAGTTTTTTATTTAAAAAATACGTTAACAATGATAATATTGCACCAATCAAAGGTATAGCCATAAAAACTAAAATAATCATAAAATATACTATCCTTGCTATATATTAATATTATGTAAATATAAAAATCCACTAATATTAGTGAAACTAACTAACTTATATATAATTATTTTTATTAATAAAAATAATTAATAAACATGCAGTTAAACAAAAAATATACCATCTAATATGGTAAACAATATCTATTGATTTTATCTGAAATAATTTACTTTTAAAAAAACAAATTAAATTCAAAAAAAATCTTTCTATATAAAAGAATTTTTTACTATTTAAATAATTTGATATCATATAGTATGGTTGTATAATCAAATAAAAATAAAACATATCAAAAAACCAATTATTTAAAATTAAAGAATACACTGGATACAATATACTTTCTAAACAATATTTTTTTAAAATTAAATATTGATTTAAATAAAAAATAAAAAAAATAATAAAACCAATTGTTGTGATACCAAAAGAAATATATTCAAGATATACTGAATGTGTACTACCGTTAAGAACAGGGGTAAAAATAATTTTATAAAATACATTAGAAATAAAATACCATGTAATAGGAGTACAACCAATACATAAAATAAATAAAGATATATCATGAAAAAAATTTTTTTTAATAGCAATAAAATTAGATTTATTTTGTCCGTGAAAAATAAAAAAAAACATTCTACAAGAATAAATAGAAGTAAACAAAATTCCTAAAAAACTACAAAATAAAAATAAAATTTCCTTTTTATCGAAAATATTAAATAAAATATCACCCTTACTATAAAAACTAGATGTTATAAATGGAAAAGATATTAAAGAAATAATTCCAGTTAAAAACGTCATATATATAAAAGGTAATTTTTTATATAAACAACCCATTTTAAAAATATTTTGTTCATTATTTGTATGTTTTATAATCGATCCGGCAGATAAAAATAATAAAGATTTAAAAAAAGCATGGCATATCAAATGTAGGAAAGTACCTTTAATATTTTTAGAACCTAACGCTAAAAACATATAACCTATTTGACTAATCGTAGAAAAAGCTAAAATACGCTTAATGTTTTTTTCAAAAATAGCAGAAAAACTAGATATTAAAAGAGTAAAGCATCCTATTAGAGAAAGTATAAACATTATATTAGTATTATAAAAAAACAAAAAATGAACTCGAATAATTAAATAAATACCCATAGCAACCATAGTAGCTGCATGAATTAAAGCTGATGCAGGTGTGGGGCCAACCATAGCACCTATTAACCAGGTATGTAATGGAATTTGTGCTGATTTTCCAATCGAAGCAACTATTAAACAAAAAGAAATCCAAAATAAATAATTAGTATGATAATTTAAAAAAACAATTTCTTCAGTAAAATATTTTAATATAAAAAAATCGGTTGTATTAAAATGTAATAAGATTAAAAATATAGAAATTAAAAAAAATATATCACTAAATCGAGTCATTAAAAAAGATTTAATTGCAGAATATCCGTTTTTCTCTTGTTTAAAATAAAAACCAATTAATAAATATGAACAAATTCCTACTAACTCCCAAATACAAAACATAATAATTAAATTGCTAGATAAAACAAAAAAAATCATAAATGAAACAAACAAATTCATATATATAAAATATTTAGTATATTCTAAAGAATCCTTCATATACCATAATGAATATAAATATATACATAAACTAATTAATATTACTGTTCCTAACATAGATAAAGAAAAAAAATCTACTAAAAAATTTAATTTAATACCATAATTATTTATATACATCCAGTTTAATAAAGGAATAAAAAAAACTTTTGATGTACTATACATTTTAATGTAATCGTATATAACATATAAAAATAAAAAAAAAGACATTAATATAGAAAAGATACTAATAATTGAAACAATTTTTTTTAAAAAAAATCTTTGAAAAATAGTCAATAAAAAAAAACTAAGTAGTGGAAATATTCCAATATAATAAATTAGATTCATTTATCGATCTCACTTAATTTACATATATCTAACGTATTATACCGTTGATATATTTTTAAAAAAATTGCTAACATTATACTTACTTCAGTAGCTGCAACAGTAATAATTAATAAATATATAATTTGACTATCTTGTTGATTCCAATAATGACCGACTAAAATAATTGCAAATGCCACTGAATTTGTTAATATTTCTAAACTTATTAATATAAATATTAAATTTTTATGCTTTAATAATGAAAAAATTCCAATTATAAATAAAATAATAGGTATTAAAATTCCATGATTTAATAACAACATAGTATATATATTTTCCTTATTAAGAAGTAAAAATAAATCTTATTTTTTTTATAAAAAAATATACTAACAGTACTGAAGACAATAGCAATAAAGATATAAACTCTACTAAAAAAATATATTTATTAAATAATAAAATACCAGTATTTTTTATTAAAAAAATTTTAAAAATTAAAATTTTGTTTTTTTCACTAATAAATTGAATAAATAAAATAAATAAAATAAAAACTATACATGTATATGAAAAAATATCATAAAAATTATTAGATTTATTTAATAAAATTGTTGAATTATGTATATTATTTCTTATTAACATTACAACAAAAACAAATAAAACTATAATTGCACCAGCATAAATAATAATTTTTAAAGTTCCTAAAAAAACAGAACCTAAAGTAAAAAAAATGCCAGAAATAGAAAATATTAATAAAATTAAATATAATAAAGAATAAATTGGATTAATACCTATCATAATTAAAAAAGAAAAAAAAATAGATAGACAACTCAATAAATAAAATACAATAACCATAAAAATTATCCCTATGGTAATAAAGATGTTATATCAACACAATTTAATATTTTTTTTGAAGTAATATTCTTCATATCTTTTCTACCCTGCATGCCAGAAACAGAATAAAAATTATATTTAGAAAATTTTCCAGGACCAGAAATTAATAAATCTTTCTTTTTATAAATTAATTTTTTTCTTTCAAAATCACTTAATTCTACATCTGGTATTAATTGAATAGCTGCAGTAGGACAAGCTTCTTCACACAAACCGCAAAAAATACAACGTGAAAAATTTATTTGAAAGTATTTAGAATACCAACGACCATTTGTATTTTCTGATTTTTTTAATGAAATACAATTAACAGGACAAACAGCAGAACATAAATTACAAGCAACGCAACGTTCTTCACCATTGGGATCTCGAGTTAAAATAATACGACCTCGATATCGAAATGATAAATTTAATGATGCTTCTGGATATAAACGCGTTTCTCTTGGTGAAAAAATATTAGTTAAGATCATTAAAATACTATGAATGTTACTTAAAAAACCAAAAAAAATATTTTTTATGCCCATATAAAAACCTCATAATTGTAATAACATTTTAAAAGATGTAAATATTATATTTAATAACGATAATGGAAGACAAAATTTCCACGCAAATAACATAACGTAATCATATCTTGGTCGAGGTAAAGAAGCTCGTAATAAAATAAACAAAAAAATAAATACTAAAAATTTTAATATAAACCAAATAATAGGAGGAAAAAATGGACCAAACCACCCCCCGAAAAATAAACATACATTTAAAGCAGAAACAACCATAATTGAAATATACTCACCAATAAAAAACATTCCAAACTTCATTCCAGAATATTCAATATGATATCCATCAGCTAATTCTTGCTCAGATTCCGGTTGATCAAAAGGATGTCTATGACAAACAGCAATACATGCAATAAAAAACATCAAAAAACCAAAAAATTGAGGAACAATATTCCATATTTTTTTTTGCGAGTAAATAATATCAATTAAATTAAAAGAACCACATTGTATTACTGTACCCATAGACGATAAACCTAAAAAAACTTCATAACTTAACATTTGCGCTACTGATCTAATAGATCCTAATAAAGCATATTTATTATTACTAGACCAACCAGCTAATAAAACTCCATACACAGATAAAGATGACATCATTAAAAAATATAATAAACCAATATTTAAATTAATAATAATAAAATTAGAGGTGATAGGGATACTAGCAAAAACTAATAACAATGAAATAAAAGAAATAACCGGAGCTATTATAAATAGTGCTTTATCACTAAAAGGAGGAACCCAATCTTCTTTAAATAATAATTTAATACCATCCGCACATAATTGCATACAACCAAACCAACCAACTCTATTAGGTCCATACCGATTTTGTAATAAACCTAATATTCTTCTTTCTATTAAACTTAAAGCGCTCGCACTAAAAACAATAAAAAATACAAAAAAAATAGCAAAAAAAATTTTATTTATCATAATATTATACCTAATTTAATAAAATATTTATTTATTATATTTTGTTAAATTTCTAGCAAATTTATTTAAAAAAATAATTGGAAGTCCATTACATCCTAATGGCAAACCAATATGAGATAAAACAATTTTTTCAGATAATTGAACTGGAAATCTAAAAAACGTATTATTTATTTGAAATTGTAATATATCACCATTTTTAATTTGTATTTTCTCTGCATCTAAATAATTTAACTTAGCATGAATAAAATTCATATTTACAATATTAATAAAATAATTTTGACTCATTTCTTCACTACCTAATAATTTATAATAAGGAATTATTTTAAAAAATGAATAATCTCTTTTGTCATTTAAAACAAATTTATTTATAGAAAAATGTGAAAAAATTTTTTTTTTATAGTTTTCAAATAATAAAACACCCTCATATATTTTATTAAATTTATTACCAGTTATAGATGATTTATATAATGATTGATTAGAATTCCAATTCGGAGACCATAAAAAAGGAGAATAAGAAAAATTCTTTTCTGTTTGTAAACTCCCCTCCATAGAAAAAGAAAACATGCTATCTAAATCTATAGGAGATTTTTGTTCATGTATATCTTTTTCAGCAAACATAGCAGCGCGACCGCTAAAACGTATAGGTGATCTTGCTATTTTTTGACCTTTAATTCTAAAATCGGCAGAAGGAGCAGAATCACGTATTTTTTTAAAAATAGGATTCCATAAAGAACATAATTTCATCATTTTATCAATTGTAAAAGATATAATCGATGAAAATGAATAAATTTTATTACTAATAGCATGTATCCAACGCCAACTTTCTAATTTACATAATTTTTTTCTATATAAACTTGGATTATTAATTTGAAAAAAACGCTGTAAACGTGCTTCGTAATTGACAACATTCCCTGAACTTTCTGAAAAATTTGTACATGGTAAAAAAATATTAGAACGCATTACTGTTCTATTATTTTGATGATCTAATACTATAATTTTATTAACATTTTTAAAAATATTATCTATAAAACTAGATTCATATAATCTATATAAGTCATTTTCTAAAATAACTAGAATATCTATTCGTTCTAAATAAATCATATTTAACATACAATCTAAAGTAATACTCGGGATTAAAGATACTCCTATACTATTTACTGAAGGAGGGAATAACGCTAAACCTACTGGTAAACCTTTTTTTTGTAAAGATTGTGCAATATTAAATGATACCTTGATAAAATCAATATTATTATATGATGTACCTGAAATAATTAATGGTTTCTTAGAATTACATAATGCTTTAGTAATAAAATCAATTTTGACAAAAATACTTTTTTTATCTTTCTTAGTAATATTTATACTATCATTAAGACTATCTAATATTAATGTACTAAAATGTAATTGCTGTTCTATAGAACCAAAGTAACAGAGATTACTAATCTCATCTAATTTTGTTTCACTTCCATTGATAATAAATAAAGAATTTTGTTGATCTTGTGCAACATTTTTTATTGCATTAATATGCCATAATGGTATATTTTTATTTTTTGAAATATGAGAATAAATTCCTCTCACTGCTTGGCGTACAGACAATGCGGCTAATGATGCAGTTTGTGTAATATCTTCACCTATAATTAAAATTACATCATATTTTTCAATCTCTGTAATAGAAGGAATGTGTATTCCTCCGTTTTTGATAATATCAACAATTAATTTCATACATTCGTCTAATTCTGGCAACATACCATTAGAAAAATTCTTTTTTCCTACTAAATGATATAATGCCATATTACTTTCTACACTCGCTCTAGAAGAACCAATACCTAATATTTTATTAAAAGAATTTTGAAAAATAGTAGAAACACACTTAACAGAATCAGAATAATTTAAAAATTTTATTTTATTATTTTTTTTTACAAACGGGCTAGAAATAGAAATTGTATTTACATAATTACTGCCAAATCTACCAAGATCACATAAAAAATATTTATTTATTTTTTTATTATATCTATTGTCAATACGACATAACTTACCTAAACGTTCTCCTAAATTGATATTACACCCGATACTACAACCGTGACATATACTTGGAGAATATTGTAAATCCCATTTACGATGAAAATTTTGCACATTACTTTTATCAGTAAATACACCTGTAGGGCAAACATCAACCAAATTTCCAGAATATTCACTTTCTAATAACCCGTCCTCTAATCGACCAAAATAAATTTTATTACTAGAGCTATACACTCCTAAATCTCTTCCTCCAGCATAATCAGTATAATATCTTAAACAACGATAACACGTAATACATCTATTCATAACATGCGATATAAAAGGACCTAAATATTGATTTTTAAAAATACGTTTTGTAAATCTATAACGACGTATATGATGTTGATTTAATACAGTCATATCTTGTAAATGACAGTTACCTCCTTCAGAACAAATTGGACAATCATGAGGATGATTTAACATCATTAATTCAATAATGCTTTTTTGAAATTTTTTAACATCAGGATCTATAACAGATATTCTAATTCCTTCCGTGACTCCCGTCATACATGACATCACAATAGATCCTAATTCATCTTTTTCATTATAAAAAATTTTTACTGCACATTGTCGACATGATCCGATACTTCCTAAAGCAGGGTGCCAACAAAAAAAAGGAACACTGATCCCGACAGATAAACATGCTTGTAATACATTATTAGATTTTTTAACAAAAAAAGCTTTTTTATCAATATAAATTTTAACCATTGTTAATTACTCACTTTATAATATTTATTATAAATATAAATAAATAATTTTAAATAAAATTAATCTTATTCTACAATAATATATAATTATATTTCATTCAATTATTAACTTTATAAAGAGATAACATTAATATTATTTTTTTTTTTTTTATATTTATTTATTCCTTCTTCAAATTCAGTTCGAAATAACTTTATTGCACTTTGTAAAGGTGATATTGCGCCCGGGGCGTGTGCACAAAAAGTTTTTCCGGGGCCAAGATAAAAACATAATTCTTCTAATAATGAAATATCATTAAAATTACCATTCTTTTTTTCTAAACTTTTTAATATTTTTACTATCCACGGCAATCCTTCTCTACACGGGGTACAAAAACCACATGATTCACGTGAAAAAAATGTTTCAATATTTACTAATAAAGATAAAATATTAATTTTATTATCAATAGCCATAGCAATTCCTGTTCCCAATCGACTTCCTATTTGTTGTAAACTAGTAAAATCCATTTTTATATCAATATTATGGCTAGATAAAAAATTAGTCCCAGCCCCCCCAGGCTGCCAAGCTTTTAAAATTAAATTTTTTTGCATTCCGCCAGCATAATCTTCTAAAATTTCTCTTGCAGTAGTTCCTAATGGTAATTCCCATAAACCTGGTTTTTTTACTCGACCTGAAAAACCTAATAATTTAGTACCAGCATCTATTCCTCTAGACAACCCTATATACCAATCTGATCCATATAAAATAATTGCTGGAATATTAGATAAAGTTTCAACATTATTTACACATGTCGGTTTACCCCACAAACCATGATTAGCTGGAAAAGGGGGTTTAAATCGTGGATTTGCTCTTCTACCTTCTAAAGAATTAATTAATGCAGTTTCTTCACCACAAATATAACGACCAGCACCAGTATGTAAAAATAAATCAAAATTAAAACCACTATTTAATATGTTTTTACCTAAAAAACCAGATTTATATGCTTCATTAATTGCTTTTGTTAATATTTTTTCTGATAAATAATAATCACCACGTAAAAAAATATATCCACAAGAAGACTGTAAAGCAAAAGCACTAATAATCATACCTTCAATTAATTGATGAGGTAAATATTCTATTAAAAATCTATCTTTATATGTACCTGGTTCCATTTCGTCTGCATTACAAATTAAATATCTATTTAATTCTAAATTATTTTTTGTCATTAAACTCCATTTATTCCCTGTTGGAAAACCTGCTCCCCCTCTTCCTTTTAGACCTGATTGTTGAACTATAGTGATGATATCTTCAGAACTAAATTTTTTTAAAGATTTTCTCAAAGATTGATAACCTTGAGTATTACAGTATTCAGTAATATAAATAGTTTCATAAGGATCATTTAAACGCCAAGTTAATGGGTGTGTTTCAGATGTTTTTAACATATCGTTCATTTGTATTTATCCAATAAATCTTTTATTACTTTAGAAGTTAAATGAGTATATAAATTTTCATCAATAAGCATAACGGGACCTTTATCACACGCACCTAAGCAACAAGTAGGAAGTAATGTAAAGCAGCCGTTATTAGTTGTCTGACCTGGACGTATACCTAAACTAGATATTAATTGATTTTTAATATTAATATAACCATTAATAAAGCATACAACACTATCACAATAACGAATTACATGACGTCCAACGGGTTTTCGAAAAATATGACAATAAAATGTTGCAACTCCTTCTACCTCACACGCCGGGATAGATAAAATTTTTGAAATCGCTATAATAGCATCTTTACAAATCCATCTTCTATTTTTTTGTACAATTTTTAAAGCTTCGATACATGCTGCCCTAGAATTTATATAACATTTTTTTTTTAATAAAATTTCAGAAATTTCCGACTGACTTAAATGAAACACTTTTTTTTCCTAATATGAATTATAAGATATATTTATCTGTCTACATCAGACATAACAAAATCAATACTACCAAGATAAACTATTAAGTCAGAAATCAAATGACCACGTATTACTGAAGGAATTTGCTGTAAGTGAGCAAAACTAGGCGTACGAATACGTGTTCTATAACTTGTGGGTTCACCATCACTAATTAGATAATAACTATTTATTCCTTTTGTTGCTTCAATCATTTGAAAGCTCTCATTAAACGGAATAACAGGACCCCAAGACATTTGTAAAAAATGTGTAATTAAACTTTCAATATGAAATAAAGATTTCTGTTTATTTAAAGGAGTAGTTAATGGGTGATCAGATTTAAATGGACCTTCCGGCATATTTAACAAACATTGATTCAATATTTTTAAACTTTGTCTAATCTCTTCAACTTTAAGTAAAACTCTTGTATAAGCATCACTAATGTTATTTCCTACTGGAACTTCAAAATCAAAATTTTGATAACCAGAATATGGTCTTTTCTTTCTCACATCAAAATCTACACCTGTAGCTCTTAAACCCGCTCCTGTTACTCCCCAAGATAAAGCTTCTTCTTTTTTATATGCCGCTACACCTTTAGATCGAGAAATTAAAATTCTATTTTTTAATGCTATTTTCACATAAAAATCTAGTCTCTTTGGCATCCAATTTAAAAATTCTTTTAATAAATGATGCCAATTTAAAGGTAAATCTTTTGCTAAACCTCCAATACGAAACCAAGCTGGATGCATTCGGGCCCCAGTAATACTTTCAATTAAATCATAAATTTTTTGACGATCAGTAAACGCTAAAAAGACTGTACTCATACTACCAACATCTTGAATAAAAGTAGAAATAAATAATAAATGACTATTAATCCTAAATAACTCTGATAATAAAATTCTAATTACTTGTACTCTATCAGAAACAGATATACCAGCTAATATTTCAACAGCTAATATATAAGGCATTTCATTAACACATCCACCTAAATATTCTATTCTATCTGTATACGGAATAAAGCTATGCCAAGATTGTCTTTCAGCTATTTTTTCAGCACCACGATGATGAAAACCAATATCAGGAACACAATTTATTATCTTTTCTCCGTATAATTGTAATATTATACGAAAAGCACCATGTGAAGAAGGATGGTTTGGACCGAAATTTAAAAACATATACTCTAAACTATTATTATTATGCTTTAATCCCCATAATTCAGGACAAAAACGTAAAGACTCCATTGCTAAATCTTCTCTTTGTTTTGTAAAAAAAAATTTATCTAACTCTGTTGCATGAGATGCATAATCTTTTCGTAAGGGATATCCTACCCAATTTTTAGGCATTAAAAGTCGAGTTAAACAAGGGTGACCAGTAAACCGAATACCAAACATTTCCCAAGTTTCACGTTCATACCAATTTGAATTTAAAAAAATTGAAGTAATAGTAGGTAATTGTAAATTTTTTTTTGATAAAGCAACTTTTAAAATAAGATCACTATTTTGAGTAATTGATAAAAAATGATAAAATACTGTAAAATCAGAATTCGGAATATCTTCAATATGTTTTCGTAAACGTTCATCAACGCCATGTAAATCAAATAACATTTCATATGAACAGATATTATTTTTTTTTAAAAAACAAACTACTTCTATTAAGATTGAATGATCAATCCATAAAACAGGACATTTGAAATAAGTATTTTGTATAAAAAAATTTTTTTTTCCAAAAAAACTAAATAAAGAATATACAATAGGATATTTTTCATAAAAATTTTTATTTTCATCATCTAAAAAAAAAATTTTTTTGTAAATAAACACCTGACATAATTTAATCTCAATAAGTTAATGTTAAGTATAATAATATAATTATTTATAAAAATAACATATTAATAGGAAAGAAAAAACGATAAATTTTAATAAAAAACTAAAAATTATCTTCACAGTCAAGATTCACAACAGATATTCTTTGATTATTTTTTTTTTCTTTTTCAGACAACATTTTTGCTTTATATACACCCTGTTCACCTATTATCCATGATAATGGACGACGTTCTTTAGAAATAGATTTTTGTAATAATGTTAATGCATGTATATATGCCTCCGGGCGGGGTGGACAACCAGGGATATAGATATCTACCGGGAGAAATTTATCTACTCCCTGTACTACAGAATAAACATCATACATTCCGCCAGAATTTGCACAAGCACCCATGGAAATAACCCATTTAGGTTCTAACATTTGATCATATAATCTTTGTATTACAGGTGCCATCTTAATAAATGGTGTACCAGCAATTACCATAAAATCTGCTTGTCTAGGGGAAGCACGTAATACTTCTGAACCAAAACGAGAAACATCATGAACTGATGTAAATGCAGTTACCATTTCAACATAACAGCACGATAAACCAAAATTATACGGCCATAAAGAATTTTTTCGACCCCAATTTACGATATTATGAATAAATTTAGAAATAGTCCCAAAAAAAACATTATTTTCTACTTGTTTTTCAATTGGATCAGAAACTGATTTAGTAGTACTTAATGGATATTTATCAAAAATATCATTATTTGTATTTACACGTGTTAAAGTGTATTGCATTTCTGAAAACCCCTAAATGATTAAAAATATTATTAAATTTTATTTAACAATTTTTTTTAAAAATAAACTTTAAAAAAAATATTTTAAAATTTTTATATATAAAATATATTAATAAGAATATATAAATTTAATTATTTTGATATAATCCATTCTAATACATTATTTTTAAATAGAAAATATAATGTAATAAATAAAGAAAAGATAAAAAAACAAATTCCAAAAAAACCTATCCAACCAGATTCCCTAACACAAACAGACCAAATATATAAATATAATGCTTCTACATCAAAAATAACAAACAAAATAGCAATTAATGAAAATTTAATAGGTATTTGTAATCTAGCGCTACCTAAAGAAACAATACCAGATTCAAATGGATGTGGTATATTTTGAAAATATGATTTACTTCCAAAAATATAACCAGATATCAACATAAAAAAACACACAAAAAAACTAAAAAATATAAAAAATAAAAAAGATAAAGCTTGATAATCTATATTCATAAAAATTTAAAACTCATAAGAAGTTAATGTAATCGAATTAATTTGTAATTAATTTAAAACAACTTAGATCAATAATATTGAATATCATATATAAAGATTTTATATAGATAAATATAATTAATTATAACATTTTATAAATAAAAAAGTTATAATTTTACTTCAATTCATATAGTAATTGAAAAATCTATTATATTTTCAATATAAATAATCAATTTTTTAAAATAAAAACAATTATATTTTTTTTTTACCCTTGATGCTGAATAAACTGACCCCATTTAATTAGTATTATCTATTTTATAAAATTTTTAATAATTTTTAAAATATTATTAATATATTTTAAAAAAATATTTAACCATATAAATAAAATTAATTAACAATATATATTTAAGGACTATTATAATGGGAAGAATAATCGGAATAGATTTAGGAACTACTAATTCCTGTGTAGCTATTATGGACAATAATAAAGCTAAAGTATTAGAAAATACAGAAGGAGAACGTACTACACCTTCTGTTATTGCCTATACTAAAGAAAATGAAATTTTAGTTGGTCAGCCCGCAAAAAGACAATCTATAACTAATCCTAAAAATACACTATTTGCCATCAAAAGACTTATGGGGAGAAAATTTCAAGACGAAGAAGTTCAACGTGATATAAAAATCATGCCATATGATATTATTCCATCAAAAAATGGAGATGCTTGGTTAAAAATAAAACAAGAAAACATAGCGCCACCTCAAATTTCTGCAGAAATTCTTAAAAAAATGAAAAAAACAGCTGAAGATTATTTAGGTGAAAAAGTCACTGAAGCTGTTATTACTGTACCAGCATATTTTAATGATTCTCAAAGACAAGCAACCAAGGATGCAGGAAAAATAGCAGGGTTACAAGTTAAAAGAATTATTAACGAACCAACTGCGGCTGCTTTGGCTTATGGTTTAGATAAAGGTCGAGGAAATAGAACAATAGCCGTATATGATTTAGGAGGGGGAACATTTGATATTTCTATTATTGAAATAGATGATGTAGATAAAGAAAAAACATTTGAAGTATTATCAACAAATGGGGATACACATTTAGGTGGAGAAGATTTTGATAATCGATTAATACATTTTTTAGTATCAGAATTTCAAAAAGAACAAGGTATTGATTTAAAAAAAGATCCTTTAGCAATGCAAAGATTAAAAGAAGCAGCTGAAAAAGCAAAAATAGAGCTATCGTCAGCACAACAAACAGATGTAAATTTACCTTATATTACAGCAAATTCTACAGGACCTAAACATTTAAATATTAAAGTAACACGAGCAAAATTAGAATCATTAGTAGAAGATTTGATTATTAGATCTATACAACCGTTAGAAATTGCATTGAAAGATGCTAAATTAAAGAAATCAGATATTAATGATATTATTTTAGTAGGTGGTCAAACACGTATGCCATTGGTACAAAAAAAAGTAGCAGATTTTTTTGGAAAAAAACCAAGGAAAGATGTAAATCCTGATGAAGCTGTTGCTATCGGAGCTGCAGTTCAAGGCGGTGTTTTATCTGGTACAGTTAAAGATGTCTTACTATTAGACGTAACACCCTTATCATTAGGAATTGAAACAATGGGCGGGGTTATGACACCATTAATCAATAAAAATACAACAATACCAACAAAACATAGCCAAACTTTTTCTACAGCAGAAGATAATCAATCTGCAGTTACTATACATGTTCTTCAAGGAGAAAGAAAAAGAGCGTTTGATAATAAATCACTTGGACAATTTAACTTAGATGGAATTCAACCTGCCCCTAGAGGAATTCCACAAATAGAAGTTACTTTTGATATTGATGCAGATGGTATTTTACATGTTTCAGCAAAAGATAAAACAACAGGGAAAGAACAAAAAATTACTATACAATCTTCATCAGGATTAAATGATGATGAAATTAAAAAAATGATTTCTGAAGCTGAAGAAAACTCTGAAAAAGATTTACAATTTGAAGAATTAGTAAAAGTTCGAAATCAAGGGGATCAAATTTCTCATAATACAAAAAAACAAATAAATGAATGTAAAGAAAAAATTGATAATAACACTAAAATAGAAATTGAAAAATCTCTACAAGAATTAGATTTATCTTTAAAAGGAGAAAATAAAGAAGAAATAGATAAAAATATACAAAAAGTTCTACAATTGAATTTAAAATTAACAGAATTTTTAAAAAAAAATAATGAAGAAAAAAATTCACAAAAAAAAGAAAATACAGAAAAAAATAATGAAAATGTAGTAGATGCGGAATTTGAAGAAATTAAAGAAAAAAATAAAAAATAAAATAAAAAAATTTATTAAATAAAATAATAATTTTAATCACTATATCTAATTTTAAATAAAGGGTGTAGAACATTATATCTACACCCATTTGATGTATTTATAAGGAATAAAAAATATTATGACGCAACAAGATTACTATACAACTTTAAATATCACTAATACAGCAAATGAAAGAGAAATAAAAAGAGCGTATAAAAAACTTGCAATGAAGTATCATCCAGACCGTAACCCCGGGAATAAACTTGCAGAAGAAAAATTTAAAGAAATTAAAAAAGCTTATGAAGTTCTAAGTGACGCAAAAAAAAGAACTGCATACGACCAATATGGTCATGCAGCATTCGAACAAAATAATGGTTCAGATAATTTTCATAGTAGCTTCACAAGCTCAACATCTGATTTAAATGATATATTTGGTGATGTTTTTGGTGATATTTTTGGAAATCAAAACAAAAGTACACAGGAACAAGGATCAGATTTACAATATAATATTAATCTTACTTTAGAAGAAGCAGTACAAGGAACAGTAAAAAAAATAAGAATTCCAACACTAGAACAATGTAAATCATGTTATGGAAAAGGATCTGCATATGGATCTAAACCAAATATTTGTACTCATTGTAATGGACATGGGCAAATACAAATGCGAAAAGGATTTTTTAGCGTGCAGCAAACATGTTCTAATTGTCATGGAGAAGGAACTATTATAAATAACCCATGTAAAATATGTTACGGACAAGGCAGAATAAAAAAATCTAAAAATTTATCTATTAAAATTCCATCCGGGGTAGATACTAATGACCGTATTCGTTTAAATAATGAAGGCGAAGCAGGGAGAAATGGCGCAAAATCTGGAGATTTATATATACAAATTACAGTAAAAAAACATCCTATTTTTAAAAGAGAAGAAAATAACTTACATTGTGAAGTACCTATAAATTTTGTTATAGCCGCTTTAGGGGGGGAAATAGAAGTACCAACTTTAAAAGGAAGAGTTAATCTAAAAATACCTCCTGAAACACAATCGGGTAAATTATTTAGAATACGAGGAAAAGGAGTTAAATCAGTTAGAAAAGGATATCCAGGCGATTTATTTTGTAAAATAATAGTAGAAACGCCTGTAAATTTAAATACATTTCAAAAAAATTTATTAATACAACTAGGAAAAAGTTTTGGTGATTTTAAAGGAAAAAATCATAGCCCTAAATCCAAAAGATTTTTTGATAGTGTTAAAAGATTTTTTGATAATCTTACCCAATAGAAATAAAAAAGAGGGTATTGCTATCTATAGGTAAGAATAGAAGCAATACATGATAAACATCAAAATTACATACAAAGTATTACATACGTTTAATATTCTTAATTAGTATTGATTTATATCTAGCAGCTTTATTGGAATGTACAATCCTTTTTAATGCATATCTATCAATAAAAGATTGAAGTATATAAAATGCTTTATAAGCTTTATCTTTATCTTTTTCTTTAATAAAAAAATATACTTTTTTAATAAATGTTTTAATAGTAGAACGTTTACTATTATTTAATTTTCTACGTTTTTCAGACATGATTGAATTTTTTTTAGATGCTTTTATATTTGCCAAAATAATTATAACCTCCAGATAAAAAATAAAAATAAAAATTATTTTTCTTAATTTATTTAAAATATCTTATAAAATATACTTTTTTTATAAAAAAATAGATTATTCATGTTAATATTACAAAATATATATTATAAAGAATAATATCAATAATTATAAATAAAATATACTATATATTATATTTTTATAGTAAAAAAATAAAAAATAATTTATTTATTCAATACATTATATAAATTTAAAATTATTACATAATCTGATAAATATCATAAATTAAAATTCCAATATATACAAATTTTTATAAAAATATTGTCTGAAATAAAGAATATATTAATTGATCATAATATATATATCTTTCTATATTTTTTATAAAATACATATTTTCCTTTATTAAGAGCGGTATATGAAAAATATTAAAAAATCTTTAAACTTACCAAAAACAACATTTCCCATGAAAGCCAATTTATCTACTAAAGAAATTAAAATATTACAAAACTGGGAGCAAAATAAATTATATTATAATATACATTTAAAAAACAAAAAAAATAAATATTTTTTTTTACATGATGGACCGCCATATGCTAATGGTGATATTCATATTGGCCATGCCGTTAATAAAATTTTAAAAGATATAATTTTAAAGTTTAAACGTATGTCTGGTTTTTATGCTCCGTATGTACCTTGTTGGGACTGTCATGGGTTACCTATTGAACAAAAAGTAGAAAAAATATTTGCTCAAAAAATCACAATAAACAATGCAACCCAATTTAGAGAACTATGTCATAAATATGTATTAAAACAAGTTCAACAACAAAAAAAAGATTTTATTAGATTAGGAATACTTGCTGACTGGGAGAATGCAAATCTTACTATAGAATATAAAAATCAAGCTAATACAATCAATATTTTAGCTAAAATTGTAAAAAAAGGATATATATATAGAGATCTAAGACCTATTCACTGGTGTTTTCAGTGCCAATCATCTTTAGCTGAAGCAGAAATAGAACATAAAATAAAAAATTCAATTTCTGTCTATATTTTATTTAAAATAAAAAATTATAATTTATTTGAAAAATTATTTAAAAAAAAAATACAAAAAGGAAAAAAAACTCTTTATAGTATTTCAATTATTATTTTTACTACTACTCCTTGGACGTTACCAACCTGCCAAGCAATTGCTATAAATCCAAATTTATATTATCAAATCATACAAATAAAAAAAAAATATTACATTTGCGAGAAAAAATTAACAAAAAATATAATAAATAAAACTAATATACAAAAATGGAAAATAATTGGATCTGTAAAAGGAAAAAAATTAGAAAATTTAGAGTGTTTACATCCATTTTTTAATATTTATATTCCAATTATATTATCTAAACATGTATCTGATACGTTAGGTACTGGAGCTGTACATATGTCACCAGATCATGGTTATGAAGATTTTATAGCTTGTCAAAAATATAAAATTAAACCTATGCAAATAGTAAATTCATATGGTTTTTATAATATTCCAGTTTTTAAAAAATTAAATAAAATCCATATCTTTAACAAAGAAAATATCATCTTTCAATTATTACGTGATAATAAAAAAATATTTTTTTCTGAAACTATTAATCATAGTTATCCTCACTGTTGGCGTCATAATAAGCCAGTTATTTTTAGAGCTACACCACAATGGTTTATTAAAACATCCGATAAATTATTAAAAAATAATATATTAAAAGAAATCAAGAAAGTTTTATGGATACCAAATTGGGGTGAAAATAAAATGAAAACAATGTTAAAAAATAGGCCCGATTGGTGTATTTCAAGACAAAGAACTTGGGGAATTCCAATTCCATTTTTTATACATAAAAAAACAGGAAAATTACATCCCGATACTGTTTTAATAATGAACAAAATAGCAAAAAAAATTCAAATACACGGATCTCAGATATGGTGGGAATCAAATAAGCATAAGTGGTTAAAAAAAAATGCAGATATGTACGATAAAATTAATGATGTACTTGATGTATGGTTTGAATCTGGATCTAATCATCAACTAAAAATATATAAATATAATTTAATTAATAAATTTAATTATGTAGCTGATTTATATTTAGAGGGATCAGATCAACATCGAGGTTGGTTTATGTCATCATTGATTATATCAGCAATTACAAAAAAACAAGCTCCTTATTTATCAGTTATAACACACGGGTTTGTTATAAATAAAAACGGACAAAAAATGTCAAAATCTTTAGAAAATAATATAAAACCACAAGATATCATTCAAAAATGGGGGGCAGATATATTAAGATTATGGGTAGCATATACAAATTATACAAATGATATATCTATATCAAATGATATGTTACAACAAATATCAGATAATTATCGAAGAATTAGAAATACAATACGATTTTTATTTTCTAATATTTTTGATTTTAAAAATAAAATACATATTATAAAAAATAAAAAAATGTTACTATTAGATCGATGGATAGTAGGAGTAACATATAAATATCAAAAAAAAATAATTAAAAACTATTCTAATTATAATTTTCATAAAGTTATACAAAAGATCATTAATTTTTGTTCTATAGAATTAGGATCCTGTTATCTGGAACTTATTAAAGATAGACAATATACCATGCATAAAAAGAGTATTGACAGACGTAGTAGTCAAACAGCAATATTCTATATATTACAATCTCTTATACGATGGATTTCTCCTATACTATCCTTTACCGCAGAAGAAGCCTGGAATCAATTAAAAGAAAAAAATGAAGCATCTATTTTTATGAAAAAATGGTTTAAAAAAATCAAACCTCTTCCAGAAAACATTCCTTATAATTTAATCTTTTGGAAAAAAATATTTTCTATCAGAAATGAAGTCAATAAGTGTATTGAGAAAGAAAAAGAAAATAAATATATACATAATTCACTAGAAATATTATTGATATTATATATAGATAAAGAATTATTCAAATTACTTTTATCATTAAATAATGAATTAAAATTCATTTTTTTAGTCTCTGAAATCCAATTACATAGATATTCTACCGCCCCTAAATCAGCTTATAATAGTTGTTATATTAAACATTTAAAAATTATTATCAAAAAAAGTAATAAAACAAAATGTCCGAGATGTTGGAATTATTCCAAAAAAAATACATTAATCAATAATAATATACAAATTTGTTATAGATGTATTGCAAATATAAATAACACTGAAAAAAAACATATTTTTTTGTAAAAAATCAATATATATTTTATTAATATTTTTAATATCATATATAATTTGTATAGAAAAATATATTTTAAAATAAATTAAAATATCTATTAATAATTAACAGAATCTTGCTAATAATAGTAGATAGTAATATTTATTACTATGAGTTTAAAAATATAAATTAAAACAATTATTTATGTAATAAATATATAAAAATAAAAGCTACATATGTAAAAAATAATATTTTTAAATTAAATATTTATTTATATATAATTTTTTATACTATAAATCCTATAAAATAATTTCTATAAAAGGATCAAAGAAATGAGAAAAAAAATCATTAATATAGCAATATCCGGAGCGTTAGGTAGAATGGGGAAAATCTTAATAAAAGAAATTAAAAAAAAGAAATTTATTAAATTAACACATTTATTAATTCAAAATAATGAAAAAAATTCTATTCAAAACCAAGATAAAAATAATAAATTGTATGAAAAAAAAATCTTTACTACATTAAAAGATCTAAAAAAAGAAAAACAAAAATTAGAATTTGATATATTAATTGATTTCAGTACACCAATAGCAACATTAAAAATGATAGAATATTGTGTCAAAAATCAAAAAAAAATAATTATAGGAACAACTGGGTTTAATACAATTCAAATGAATATAATAAAAAAAGCTTCTAAAAAGATTCCAATATTATATTCACCTAATTTTAGTATAGGGGTTAATATAATACATAAAGTAATAAAATATATTTCATTAATATTAGGTGATAATTCTGATATTGAAATTATCGAATCTCATCATAGAAATAAAATAGACGCTCCCTCAGGAACTGCGTTGCAATTAGGTAAAATAATATCTAAATCAATGAATTGGAACTTTGATAAATCAGCTATATTTTCACGATATGGAAATATAGGAATAAGAAAAAAAAATGAAATTGGTTTCTCAGTAATAAGAGAAGGAAACACTATTGGTACACATAGAGTTTTATTTTCTAATAAATATGAAAAAATTTCCATTACCCATAAAGCTACACATCGCTCTATATTTGCAAAAGGAGCTATTCAAGCAGCAATATGGATACATGATAAAAAAAAAGGTTTATATAAAATGTCTAATTTATTAAAACAAAAATCAATTTTATAAAAAAAATATAATTAAATTTAATCTAAATAAACAAAATATTATCTCTAATAAAAAACTAATATAAGGAAAATATTTTGAAACAATTAGCACATTTAGTATTAGAAGATGGAACAATTTTTCAGGGTATTACAGCGGGTGTAGAAGGTGAAACAGTTGGAGAAATAGTATTTAATACAGCAATGACTGGATACCAAGAAATTTTAACTGATCCTTCTTATTCTGGGCAAATTATTTCATTTACGTGCCCACATATTGGTAATGTTGGAACAAATAAAATAGATGAAGAATCTGATAAAATTTATGCCAATGGAATCATTGTTCGCTCTATTTCATACCAAGATAGCAATTTTCGCAGTACAGAAAATTTATCACAATATATAAAAAAAAAGAATATCATTGCAATAACAGATGTAGATACAAGAAAAATAACACATATTTTACGAAAATATGGATCACAATATGGATGTATTCAATCTGCAAAATATATGAATATACAAAATGCTTTTAAAAAAATTGAAATAAATAAAAATATAAAAAAAAATAATCCAATTATTTCAATAGGAACAAAAAATATAAAAAAATGGAATATTGAAAATTCACAATATAAATATACAAAAAAAATATTTCATGTTATTGTATTCGATTTTGGTATTAAAACAAGTATACTTAATATTTTAGAAGCAAAAGGATGTAAAATTACATTAATACCTTTCGATACCCCAATAAATATTATACTATCACTTAAACCCTCTGGAATTTTATTATCAAATGGTCCTGGTGATCCACGATCATATTATACAGCTATAAAAAATATAAAAAAATTATTAAATTTTTCAATCCCTATTTTTGGAATTTGTCTCGGTCATCAAATTTTAGCGTTATCATTAGGATCAAAAATTATCAAAATGAAATTTGGACATCATGGATCTAATCATCCCGTACAAAACATACAAACAAAACGTGTATTTATTACAACCCAAAATCATAATTTTGTTATTGATCCAAAAACTATACAAAAAAATATGTTAATTACACATATATCTTTATTTGATAAAACTATTCAAGGAATTACATTAAAAAATCATCCATCTTTTAGTTTTCAAGGGCATCCTGAATCTAATCCGGGTACTCATGATATTCAAAAACTATTTGATATTTTTATCAATAATATGAAAAATAAGGAAAAATTTATATGCCCAAAAGAAACGATATAAGCTCTATCCTAATTATAGGATCCGGTCCTATTATAATTGGACAGGCATGTGAATTTGATTATTCAGGTGTTCAAGCTTGTACCGCATTAAAAGAAGAAGGATATAAAGTAATTTTAATCAATTCTAATCCCGCTACAATTATGACAGATCCAAAAATAGCTGACGTAACATATATTGAACCTATTAATATAGATATTATAAAAAAAATTATAAAAAAAGAAAAACCTAATGCTATATTACCCACAATGGGTGGACAGACTGCTTTAAATTGTGCTCTAAAATTACATCAAAAAGGTATTTTAAAAAAATATCAAATAGAGTTAATAGGAGTTACGATTAAATCCATTCAAAAAGCAGAAAATAGATTTTTATTTGAAAAATCTATGAAAAAAATAAAATTAAAAACAGCAAAATGTGGTATCGCCCATAATATAAAAGAAGCAAATTTAATTATTAAGTCTATTGGTTTTCCATGCATTGTACGCCCTTCTTTTACTATGGGTGGAAGCGGGGGGGGTATTGCATATAACTATGAAGAATTTCAAAATATTTGTATACATGGTTTAGAATTATCACCAATATCTGAATTGTTAATTGATGAATCATTAATAGGATGGAAAGAATATGAATTAGAAGTAATACAAGATAAAGCTAAAAACTTTATAGTAATATGTACTATTGAAAATATAGACCCGATGGGTATACACACAGGAGATTCTATTACTGTTGCTCCAGCTCAAACCTTAAGTGATAAAGAATATCAAATTATGCGTAATGCCGCGATTATTATTCTCAAAGAAATCGGAGTAAATAATGGTGGAGCAAATGTACAGTTTGCGATAAATCCAAAAAATGGCAAAATGGTAGTCATTGAAATGAATCCAAGAGTTTCTCGATCATCCGCATTAGCTTCTAAAGCTACGGGGTTTCCAATTGCACGAATTTCTACAAAATTATCAATAGGTTACACATTAGATGAACTAAAAAATAATATTACTGGAAAAAATACACCAGCAGCGTTTGAACCTTCAATCGATTATGTTGTCACTAAAATACCAAGATTTGATTTCAAAAAATTTTATGGATGTAATGATCGATTGACTACACAAATGAAATCAATTGGAGAAGTTATGGCAATAGGTCGAACTTTTCAAGAATCATTACAAAAAGCAATGAGAAGTTTAGAAATTGGATCGACTGGTTTTGATATTAACGTGAATCCAAATAATATAAATAACAATATATTACAGAAAAAAAAAATAAAATATGAACTAAAAGAAGCTGGTTCAGAAAGATTATGGTACATTGGTGAAGCATTCCGATTACAGTGGACTATAAAAACAGTTCATGAATTAACTCATATAGATAAATGGTTTTTAAAACAAATACAAAATTTAATTATTATTGAAGAAAAGACTAAATTAAAAAAAATATCTCATTTAAATTATAATGAATTAAAATTTTTAAAATCAAAAGGATTTTCAGATTTAAGAATTTCTCAATTAATTAACGTTAAAGAAAATGATATACGTAAAAAAAGATATGTCTTAAAATTACATCCAGTATATAAACGTATAGATACATGTTCAGCTGAATTTTCTACAGAAACAGCTTATATGTATTCTACATGGGAAGACGAATGCGAATCATTACCTACTAAAAACAAAAAGAAAATTATAATACTTGGTAGTGGGCCTAATAGAATAGGGCAAGGGATAGAATTTGATTATTGTTGTGTGCATGCATCTCAAATATTGAATAGAGACAAATATGAAACAATTATGATTAACTGTAATCCTGAAACTGTATCTACAGATTATGATATTTCTCATAGATTATATTTTGAACCTATTGCATTAGAAGAAATATTAGAAATAGTTCGAATAGAAAAACCAATGGGTATTGTTATTCAGTATGGGGGGCAAACGCCATTAAAATTAGCTAAATATTTTCAAAAAGAAGGGATTCATATATTAGGAACTCAACCTAAATATATTGATATAGCTGAAAATAGAAAAAAATTTCAAAAAATAATTCATAAACTACAATTAAAACAACCTAAAAATGATACCGCAAAAAATATAACAGAAGCATTAGAAAAATCTAATTTAATTGGATATCCGATTATTGTACGGCCTTCATATGTTTTAGGTGGAAGAGAAATGGAAATAATTTATGATGATAAAAATTTAATAAAATATTTCCAAAATCGTGAAAAAAAATCAATAAATCAAACAGTTTTATTGGATCAATATTTAGACAATGCTATTGAAGTAGATGTAGACGCTATATGTGATAAAAAAAGAGTTTTTATTGGTGGAATCATGGAGCATATTGAACAAGCAGGAATACATTCAGGAGATTCTGCTTGTGCATTACCAGTTTATACCATAAATCCTAATATAGAAAAAGAAATTAAAAATCAAACAAAAATTTTAGCTATTAATTTGCATGTACTGGGATTAATTAATATTCAATTTGCTATTAAAAATAATGATATATTTATATTAGAAGTAAATCCAAGGGCATCTAGAACTATTCCTTTTATTTCTAAAGCTATTGGAATTCCATTAGCGAAAATAGCTATGCGTGTAATTTGTAAAAAAAACTTATTACAGCAAAAATATACAAAAATAATTAAACCAAAATATTATTCTATTAAAGAAGCTGTATTACCTTTTAATAAATTTCCAGAAACTAATCCTTTTTTAGGCCCCGAAATGAAATCAACAGGAGAAGTCATGGGAATAGGTAAAAACTTTTCATTAGCTTTTTATAAAGCTATGTTAGGAATATCTATTAAAATCAAAAAAAAAGGAACAATATTATTATCAGTAAAAGATTCAGACAAAAATTCAATTAGTAATATTGCCATACAACTCAAAAAGTTAAACTTTAATATTGAAGCAACAATAGGAACATATTTAAAATTAAAATCTATAGGAATTTATGCTAAATTAGTTAATAAGATACATGAAGGTAGACCAAATGTACAAGATTGTATTAAAAATAAAAAATATATTTATATAATAAATACATCAAAAGATGATAATAAAAACATAGAAACTCGTGAAATTCGAAAAAATGCATTAAAATATAAAATACATTATGATTCTACTTTAAATGGAGCTTTTGCTACTATTTCTACATTTCAACATATTGGAAAATATCCAATATTATGTTTACAAAAAATACACAAAAAAAATTTGTATAAAAATAAAATTATATAAATAGTCAATTTATCTTATTCTAACATGGATGTTATAAACAATATCGTTAATACAACACATATATAAATTACTAAATATTATAAAATATAATTTGAATAGTAAAAATATTTTTACTGTATAAAAAAATAAAATCATTAACTATATATTAAATTTTTATTTTTAAAAATTTTTTAGCTAATAAAAAATATTGAGATACACTAATATTCTCGGCACGAGAATAAGGATCAATACCAAGAGATAATAACTCATTTTTAGAAAATAAATTTGATAAATTATTATTTAAAAATTTACGTCTATGCTTAAAAGCAAGGCGAGTAATAAATTCTAAAGCAAAAAAATATTTCTCTCTTTCATTTTGAGAACATAATTTATATGGAATAAATTGCAAAAAAATAGAATCTACTTTTGGTATAGGAAAAAAATTAACTTTATCAACATACATAATAAATTTAATATGATAAAAATATTGAGCTATTACACTTAATCTACCATATTCTTTTGTCCCGGGAGACGCTAACAATCTATTAGCTACTTCTTTCTGAAACATAAAATACATATCATGAATATTTTGAATATATTTTATTGTACTCAAAAAAAAACAAGAAGAAATATTATATGGTAAATTACCTATAAAACGATATAAAATATTTTTTTTATTAGAAAAAAAATATATGAAATTAAATTTCATAACATCAGTTAAAAGAACTTTTATTTTTTTACTATATATACTTTGCATTAAGAATACCACAATATTTTCATCTATTTCTAAAACTGTCATTTTATTTATAAAATTACAAATAGGAAATGTTAACGCGCCAAACCCCGGTCCAATTTCAATAATATTGTTACTGGTAATCAAATTCATGTTTTGTATAATTCTTGTAATTATTATTTCATTGATTAAAAAATTTTGTCCAAATTTTTTAATAGAAACATGTTCTTTATATATACGATTATTCATTTTTTTCCCAAATAATTTTTTAAAAAAAATTTATCTAATAATTAAAATCAACATATAAGAAATAATAAAATATTTTTTTTCTAATATTTATTAAACAATTCATAAATTATATATTAATAACTCAAATAATACAAAAATGTAAAAATAACAATTTTCTGTTATAATATAATTATATTTATTTTTAAGTGACCGGCACAAAAAATTTTTATAAAAATAATAATTAAAATTAAATTTATACAAAATATGTGCCGATAAAAATATTTAATATATAACTACTTAATACATAAAAAATCTATATGTAATAATATTGGTTTGTATGCATGACGTTGAACATCTTTAACAACAACAAAAAAATTTTTATTTTCTAAAATAATTAATAATTCATTAGAATAAAAAATATTGTTTTTTTGTAAATTAAAAATTACATCATGTTCTAATAAAATTAGCAATTCTTTTTTCAAGAATTGTTTACCATATATGATACTGGGAATTTGATGATTTATTCTTCGTACATAACGACTATTATTTGTACCGCATTTATAACGATAAATTGCATTAAATTTTATCATATCTATATAGCCTTATAAAAATAATAAAAAAATTCATTCTTAAACACAGAAAATCATTAAATATATATAATTTTATAAAAATTAAAATATATGCAATTAATTTCATTAATTAAATTATCTTTTATAGATATAAAAAATATTTTAAATACTTAAAATACTTTTATTATGTAATAATGATTTTTTTTTTAACCATAAAATTTCATCTTTTCTTATATTACTATCTTTTGTTTCTAAAATAATAGGAATATTTTGAAACTCTATAGTTTGAACAATACGAGAAAAAACGTTTTTTTCTATCTCACCAAAACCTAAGTTATGATGACGATCTACTCGACTATTAAATTTTCCTCTAGAATCATTGATATGAATACCTAATAAATATTTAAATCCTATTACATTATTAAATTTATTAAATGTATATAAAAAACAATTAATATCATTTAATTGATATCCGGAAACAAACAAATGACAAGTATCTAAACATATGCCAATTCTAGATTTATCTTCAATTTTATCAATAATAAATGCTAAATGCTCGAAGCAATATCCAACATTACTACCTTGACCAGCAGTATTCTCTAAAACAACAATTATTTTCTTAGTTTTACTTAAAACAAAATTTATAGAATTAGAAATATTTTCTAAACATTTCATTTCCTTAATTCTATATAAATAACTACCCGGGTGTATATTAATCATTGATAAACCTAATTCATAACAAGAGTTTATCTCTTGAATAAAAGCATGACATGATTTTTTTCTCATTTCTTTATTAGGGTGACCTAAATTAATTAAATAACTACTATGCGGTAAAATTTGTAAAGCAGAATAATAATGTATTTTACAGGCTTTACGAAAATTATATACTACATTTTTTTCTAAAGGTTTGTTTTTCCATCTTAAAGGATTATTAATAAACAATGAGAAAGCTGTTGCTTCTAATTGATAAGCTCTGAATACAGATTTTTCTAATCCCCCGGATATACTAACATGCGCTCCTATATATTTTATCAAAATCAATTAATCCTTTTAAAAATACATTTATTATAATAAATAAAAATAAATATAGTATACATATACTACTTTGATTATAATTGGAAGAAATTAAAAAATAATTATAATTTTAATATAAATTTACTATTATTTATATAATATAATTTTTTCAAATAAATATTATAAAATTTAAAAAAAATGAAATTATTTAAAAATAAATAATTTTATTATTTATCAATATAAATACTTTACTAAATTTTCACAATATAAAAATATTGAAAAAAAATTTTAAAAGTATTACTAAAAAAGAAAAAACATGTTAAAAAAAAAATACACATTTTATGAAATAATCCAAGCACTAAATAATTTTTGGCATCAAAAAAAATGTACTATTTTACAACCATTAGATATTTCTATTGGCGCAGGAACATTTCATCATCATACATTTTTTAATGTTCTAAAAAAAGAACCTGTATCCATAGCCTATATACAACCTTCTAGAAGACCTTCTGACGGGAGGTATACAGCCAGTCCTAACAGACTACAACATTATTATCAATTTCAAGTTATTATTAAACCATCCCCTGATTCTATACAAAAATTATACTTATCTTCTTTAAAAAATATCGGGATTGATATCCATAATAATGATATTAGATTTATAGAAGATAATTGGGAAAATCCTACAATAGGAGCATCTGGTTTAGGATGGGAAATATGGTTAAATGGAATGGAAATTACACAAATCACATATTTTCAACAAATGGGAGGGATAAATTGCAATCAACCTACAATTGAAATAACATATGGACTAGAAAGAATTGCTATGCATATACAAAATATAAATAATATATATGACATACTATGGGATAGTAATACTATAAACAACGTAAAATACTCTGATATATTTTTATATAATGAAAAAGAAAATTCATCTTACAATTTTGAATTTTCTAATATTCATCATTTATTAAAATTATTTAAATTACATATTCAAGAAGCAAATAGATTAATTAAATTACCAAATCCATTACCTATTCCAGCATATGAACAAATGTTATATGCAATTCATTATTTTAATTTATTAGATTGTAAAAAAATATTATCTAGTACTGATCGAACAGACTATATCTTAAATATACGAAAAAAAATCAAAAAAATTGCTATACAATATACCTTAAACTATAAAAAAGAGTAAATAATGAATCAAAAAATATTATTAATAGAAATACAAACAGAAGATTTACCAAGTAAAGAACTTAAAAATATAGCAAAATATTTCTATTATTCTTTTAAAAAAGAATTAAATAAAAATCAAATAAAATATAAATCAATTACTTTGTTTTATACTTCTAAAAAAATAGCTTTAAAAATTTTTTCTTTATCTTATATTAAAAAATCAAAACATATTAAAAAAATAGGACCGTTAATAGATATTGCATTTGATAAATATAATAAAAAAACAAGAATATTAAAATCATGGTTAAAATCAAATAAAATTACTATTAAACAAACAGAAGAAATTCAGATTAATAAAAAACAATATCTTACTTATATTAGTAAAAATAAATCTTTATCTTTACAGGATATATTAAAAAAAATAATACCTAATACAATAAAAAAAATACCATTAAAAAAATCTATGTTATGGAAAAAAAATTCTATTAAATTTTCTAGACCAATACATAATATAATAGTTTTATTAGATGATAGAATTATTAATTTAAATATACCAGGGATTAATTCTAAAAATATTTCTTATGGACATTTCTTAATGTCTCCAAAAGAAATAGTGATAAATCATGCAAATCAATATACTATTGAATTATTTAAAAAAAAATATATACTTATTAGTTATGAAGAAAGAAAAAAAAGTATATACAATCAAATAATAAATTTAACAAAAAAAATTAATAAATCAATTTCTATTAATAATAAATTATTAAAAGAAATAGCAATATCTACAGAATGGCCAACAGCTTATTTAGGAAAATTTAAAAAAAAATATTTAAAAATTCCGGTAGAAATACTTGTCTATACTATAGAAGATAGTCAAAAATATTTTCCATTATATGATATAAAAACAAATAATATAACTAATTACTTTATTTTAATAAGTAATATTGAGACAATCAATTCAAAACAAATAATTAAAGAAAATGAACAAGTTTTATACTCAAAACTAAATAACATTGATTTTTTTATCAAACAAGACCAAAAAATAAACTTTTCTAACAGATTAGTTTTATTAAAAAATATTTCTTTTCAAAAAAAAATTGGATCAATGTACGATAAAACATTAAGAATAAAAGAAATTAGTAAATATATTTCAAAAATTATCAATTCTAATTTAGTTTTAATAAAAAAATCCGCTATTTTATCTAAATGTGATCTTACAACCAATATAATAACAGAATGTACCGCTCTTCAAGGTATTATCGGAATGTATTATGCATTACAAAATAAAGAAAAAGAAGAAGTAGCATTATCAATTAAAGAGCATTATCTACCAAAATTTTCTCAATCAAATTTACCTACAAAAAAAATATCATGCGTTATAAGTATTGCAGATAAAATAGATACTATAACTGGAATTTTTAGTATTGGGAAAATACCAACAAATAATAAAGATCCATTTGCATTACGTAGAGCAGCTATAGGAATAATAAGAATCATCATTGAAAAAAAAATAAATATTAATTTAAAAAAAATAATTAAAAAATCAATTAATTTATATAATCATATAAAAAAAAAAAAAACAATACAAAAATTAATTTTACAATTTATATTTTCAAAATATATATCATTATACGCAAAAAAATATGATAAAAATATCATTCTTTCTGTTTTATCTCTTAAATTAGTAAATCTTTTAGATATAGATCAACGCATCAATATATTAATACAATTCAAAAAAAATAATGATATAGAAAATATTTTAAACATATATAAAAGAATTAATAATATTCTTTCTAAAAAACAAGATAAATTAAAAATAATTAAAGTTAATCCATTTTCTTTAAAATGTACAGAAAAATTTACACAGTATGAAAAGAAACTAATTCAATCTGTTCAATTTATTCAAAAAAAAATTGATCAAAAAAATAAAATAAATTATTTATTTTTATTACAAAATATTCAAAAACTATGTCCACTTATAGAAGATTTTTTTAAGAATTCTCTTATATATGATAAAAACATTAAAATACGATCATATCGTATATTTATATTAAAAAAAATAAAAAAAATATTTTTATATATAACTAATTTTTCTTATTTATAAATTAATAATCTATTAATATATTTAGTAATATATAAAAAAAAATTTTAATAAATATAAAAATATAAAATTTTATATACTAAAAAATTTATAAATAAAACTAAATATATATTTAAAAATTTTATCCTAGATATTTTTATAATTTCTATAATTAAATATTATACTGTATTAATAATTTTTATTATATTAATTATAATAAATATATTAATTTATTTATTTTATAATTATATAATTTTTTTTAATAAATAATTTTAAAAAAAATCAAACTGAATAATTTTTATTAATTTATAAAAAATTATTCAATAAATACAGTATAATTATTATTTTTTATTTTATAAAATATTTTATATATTTTTAAAATCAATATTAACAATTTAGTAGATAGATAATTATATATTAAAAATCTATATAATTATAACAGTAAAATTAATATCAAATAAAAATTTAATAAATTTTAAAAAAAATATATCTTTTTTAAAAAGATATTTACGTAATATTATTTTTCATATTTACATATTTCAATGATTCTACTCGATTACGTAATTTCTGACCAGGCTTAAAAACGACCACCCTTCGAGCTGAGATAGAAACATTTTCACCTGTTTTAGGGTTTCTTCCGGGTCTTTGTTTTTTATCTCTTAAATAAAAATTACCAAAACCAGATAATTTTACTTCTTCTCCAATTTCTAATGATTTACGTACTTCTTCAAAAAAAATTTCTACTAAATTTTTTATATCTTGTTTGCTTAATTCTAATTTATCAAATAAATAATCTGAAATTTCTGCTTTAGTTAATACCATAAATTTATTCTCTTAAAGTTGCTCCTAATTTATTTTTTAAAGCGGTAATACATTGAAGAATATTTAAATTAATATCAAATTCTTTTAGTGTATTTTTCGTACTATTAAAAATAAAACAAATAGATACACTCTTTTTTTTAGGAGGTATATTTGATCCCATATATACATCACATATATTTATATTAGTATTTTTTATACTAATATTACTATAACATATCTTAAGAATATCTTTAGTTAAAATATTTTGTGAAACGATTATAGAAATATCTCTTTTACTGCTTGGTAAAATAGATATATATTTTACATGAATAGAATTTCGACTACAAATTTTTTTCCACATAATTTCAAATAATATAACTGGATCCTTTAAATCAAAAAGATGATGAAAAGTAATGTCTAATACTCCAATTCGACCAATTAATTGACCGGATAAATAAATACCAGCACTTTTATCAGAACATAAACCAATAAAATTTTCTGAAATAAATTCTATACATTCTAATTTTCCACAAATATTTAAAATAGATTCAACATCACCTTTTAAATCATAAAAATCAAATTTTCTATTTTTTAAATACCACTCACGGCGACTAATAAACCCGCTCATTGCTATAGATAAATATTCATTTTGAATAATTTTATTCTTATCTTCTTTTTTTAAAAAGAAACATAGTCCAGTTTCAAAAATACGAATAGATTCTTGTTGACGTTTTTGATTATAAGAAATGCAGTTTATTAAACCAATCCATAAAGATAATCTCATATCAGACATATCATTAGAAATAGGATTTTGAATTTTAAGTATATTAGATTGTGACACAAAATATTTTTGTATCATAGGATTTATAAAACTATAAGAAATAATTTCACAGTATCCGCGATCTGAAAGAAATAATTTAATTCTTGATAATGATATTTTTTCTTGTTTATTTAAAAAATTATTTATATATTCTCTTGGTGGCATTGATTTAATATTTTCATAATCATAAATACGAATAATTTCACTAATTAAATCTTCAACAATAATAATATCAGAACGCCAATATGGAGGAGTAACAAAAAAAATATTATTATTTTCATAATAAGAAAAATAACCATGATCTAAAATAGATATTACATCTTTTTTAGTAAAAATACTTCCAGAAATTTTATTTAATTTTCTAATTTCTAATAATAATAAATTAGAAAAAAAAACACCATTATTCGTATTATATTGTTTAAATTTTGAAGATACTCCTCCACATATATCAATTATTAATTTTTGTGTATATTGAAAAATATTTTTTTGTATATTAGGATATATATTATATTTTAAACATTCTGTTTTTTTATGTATTATAGGAATAAATATATTTCTTTCCTGTAAAAATTGATTATCGAAACAAATAGATCCTAAAAATAAATTTTTAGTAGAGTGATTAATTTCTGCAAAATTAGAATATTGCATATCTTCAAAAGATAAAATATTTTTATTATCTGATAAAACAATAGTATTTTTCGGTAAAGAAAAATTCTTATTATATATAGTTTTAATTATTTTCTTTTTTTCTATACTTTTAATAAATAAATTTTTATTTAATTTATCTAAATCAAATACATGCAAAAAATGTCCTGTTTCCATAAATATATAATTAAGAATATTAGTAATAATATTATTAGTTAATATATCAGATCTTCTTAATCGATCTTGTATCCAAAAAGGTAATATGGATTTAAATTTTATTGAATATAATTCACAAAAAATATATTGTATATTATTAGTTTGAATATCAATATTACAATTGAATGAAGAAAGTTTTTTCTGATTTAAAAAAGATTTATATTTTAAATGGGGTAAAGGTAAATTATTTAATATTGCAATCTCTCTAGATAAACCCCAAATAGAACGTAAATCTATACGATTAAAGGGGGTAAATAACCTCATTATATAATTATTTTTATGATAATAGTCATTAAAATTTAATCCTATTTTAGAATCATCTTCAAGAACAATAATATCATGATTATCTTTTTCTATATATAATCTATTATAAGAACCTAACATACAATGTGAAATATTTAAATTTAAATTTAATGATGATGTATTAATAGTTTTTTTTAAAAAAGATTTAGATAAAATAACTGGTACTTTAGTCCCAATTAATAAATACTTGGTTTCTTTATGTAGTATAAGAATATTTTGATTCTGACATATACATATTGTATATATAATCAATTTTTTATCAATATTATATACTTTTTTCGCAATAATCTGACCTATAACCGTGTTTAAATAAAGAATATTTTTTTCTTTAATATATTCCGCTTCACAACCAAATTTTGTTAATTGTTTACATATATTTTTACCTGAAATAGACGGATTAATCCATTTTCGTAACCACTCTTCACCAAACTTCATTTCTATTTTTCTCTTTTAAACAAATTGTTTTAAAAACCTTATATCGTTTTCAAAAAAACAACGAATATCAGATACTGAGTATTTTAACATAGCAATTCTTTCTATTCCGATTCCGAATGCACAAGCTGAATAAATATTATGATTAATATTACAATTTTTTAAAACATTAGGATGAACCATCCCGCAACCTAAAATTTCTAACCAATTTCCATTTTTATCTTGAATATCCATTTCTGCTGAAGGGCAAGTAAAGGGAAAATAAGAACTACGAAAACGTACTTTAACATTTTTTTTTAAAATTTGGAAAATAAAATTCTCTAAAATCCATTTTAAGTTTGCAAAAGAAATAGCTTTATCAACAATTAAACCTTCAATTTGATGAAACATAGGAGTATGTGTATGATCATAATCACGACGATATACTTTTCCAGGGAAAATAGCTCGTATTGGATATGAATATTTTTCTAAAATTCTAACTTGCATACTAGATGTTTGAGTACGTAAAATATGATTAGAATTAAACCAAAAGGTATCATTTATACTTCTAGATGGATGATGCTTAGGGATATTTAAAGAATCAAAATTATAATATATATTTTCTAATTCTGGACCATAATATGTTAAAAAACCTAAATGATTGAAAATATTTTTAATTTTATTAATAATCATTGTAATAGGATGTAAACTACCGCGTTCAAATTTTCTACCAGGTAAAGAGACATCAAAAAAAGATTTATTTTTTTTATTCTTCCATATACTCTTCTGTAATTTTATTTTTTTATTATTAATTTTATTTTTAATATTTTTTTTAAAATCATTTAAAATAATACTACATTCTTTACGCTCTGAAATATTTAACTGAATTAATTTATTAAAATAAAAAGATATAATACTATTTTTTCCTAAATATTTAGATTGAAAATTATTTAATTCAGTAATATTATTTACTTCTTGTATTTCTCGTTCTGCTGATGTAAAAATTTTTTTTAAGGATAAATAAATTTCTTTTTTTATTTTCACGTTTATACCAATATACCAATATTATAAAGTAAATATATTTTTAGTAAATATTTTTTAATATAGACAGGGAGATTGGTTACTCCCTTTGATAAAGTTTATAAAAATTTTTGTTAATTTATTAATTACATAAAGCAGTTTTCGAATAATCTATTAATAAACTAAACGCCTCTTTATCAAAAACCGCTGTTTCTGCTAATATTTTTCGATTAATATTAATTGATGATATTTTTAAACCATGTATAAATTGACTGTACGACAGATTATAATTTTGAGCAGCTGCGTTAATTCTAACAATCCATAATTTTCTAAAGTTTCTTTTTTTATTACGTCTATCCCTATAAGCATACTGTCCGGCTTTAATAACGGCTTGATTTGCAACGCGATATATTCTAGAACGTGCTCCATAATAACCTTTTGCTAATTTAATTGTTTTTTTATGACGAGCGTGTGCTGTAACACCTCTTTTTACACGTGCCATTAAAAATCTCCTGTAAATATATTTTATATGTAAAATCTTATTAAAAAATTAAACATAAGGAAGAAAAGAAGATACTCTAATATGATCTGCTGATGAAAGAATAATTTTTCTACGAAGATGACGTTTATAACTAGTATTTTTTTTTGTCAAAATATGACGTAAATTTGCTTTTTTTCGTTTAAATTTCCCTGAAGCGGTTTTTTTAAATCTTTTGGCAGCACTGCGTAATGTTTTAATTTTAGGCATAAATATTCCAAAATAAAAAAAATATATTATATTAAAAAATCAAATAAATAAATTATATAAATAAATTTATTTCTTTGGAGATAAAATCATTACCATTTGTCGACCTTCAATTCTGTTTGGAAATGATTCAACATTCGCTAAAATAGATAAATCATTTTTTAATCGATTTAACATATTTACACCAATACTTTGATGAGCCATTTCTCGGCCTCTAAATCTAAGTGTAATTTTAACTTTATGACTATCTTTTAAAAATCGCATTAAACTTCTTAATTTAACTTCATAATCTCCTTTATCTGTATTAGGTCTAAATTTTATTTCTTTCATTTGAACTATTTTTTGTTTCTTTTTCTGTTTTTTAAGAGCTTTACTCTTTTCATATAAAAATTTACCATAATTCATAATACGACATACCGGGGGTACAGAATTTGGGCTAATTTCAACTAAATCAAATCCATATATTCTTGCTTGTTCTAATGCTTTATAAAGACTCATAATCCCGAGTTGTTCACCTTCTAAATTCATTAATCGTACTTCATTAGAAGTAATTTCTTCATTAATACGATGAGGGCGAGATAATTGGTTTTTTTTTCCGGCTTTTATATTCTAATCCTCCATATTAAAATCTTTTATACTATAATTTGTAATATTATTAATAATATTTTTAATAAAACTATCAATATTCTGTTGATAAGGTTTATTAGAAAATCGATTTCTTACAGTTATATTATTATTTTTTATTTCTTTATCCCCACATATTAAAATATATGGTATTTTTTTATTAATATAATTACGAATTTTAAAACTAATACTATTTTCAGTAATATCTGAAATAACTCGAATATTATAAGATAAAAATAATTTTACTATTTTCTCTACATAATAAACATGTGATTTAGAAATACTTATGATGACAACTTGAATAGGACATAACCAGATTGGTAAATTTCCATTATATTCTTCAATTAAAATACCTATAAATCTTTCTATAGAACCTAAAAAAGCGCGATGAATAATAATAGGATATTTTTTTATATTATCTTTATTAATATAATATGCATTTAATTTTTTAGACAAATAAAAATCCAATTGTATAGTTCCACATTGCCATATTCTTTGTAGACTATCTTCTAAAGCAATTTCAATTTTAGGACCATAAAATGCCCCTTCACCAACTTTATATTCAAAAATTAATCTATGTTCTTTTAAAACAGATTCTAAATCTCGTTCTGCTTGATCCCAGATTTTATCATCTCCAATTCTTTTTTCTGGTCGTGTTGAAAATTTTATAGTAATTTTTTTAAAACCGAATGTACTATATAAATCAAACAACAAATTAATACAATTATTTAATTCTAATTTAATTTGTTTTTTAGTACAAAAAATATGAGCATCATCTTGAGTAAAACCACGTACACGCATTAAACCATGTAAAGAACCTGAAGATTCTTGTCTATGACAACTTCCGAATTCAGCCATGCGTATAGGTAAATCTTTATAAGATTTTAAACCATGTTTAAAAATTTGGACATGAGCCGGGCAATTCATGGGTTTTATACAATATTTTCTATTTTCGGATTCAGTAACAAAAATAGATGAATTATAATATGTCCAATGACCACTTTTTTTCCATAAAGATTTATCTAAAATAATTGGACTCTTAACTTCAATATAATTATTTTTAATTAATTTCTTACGAATAAAATCTTCTAATGTCTTAAAAATAATATATCCATTTTCATGCCAAAATATCATACCTGGGGATTCTTTTTGAATATGATATAAATTTAGTAAATTGGAAATTTTACGATGATCACGCTTTTCTAATTCTTTTATTTTTAAAATAAAATCTGTTAATCGTTTTTTTGAAATTTGAACAATAACATGAATTCTTTGTAACATTTTATTTTCTTTATTATTCTTCCAGTATGCACCTGAAATGTCTTTTAATAAAAAATATTTACAAAACTTAATATTAGATACTTGAGGTTGTATACAAAATTCATAATAATCTTCATGATAACAAATATTAATATTATTTTCATTAACTGATTGTTTATTCACAATACTAATTTGATAAATCTCATTTTTTTTTTTTAATAATTCTAAAAAATCTTTTTTCAAAATAGTTTTAGTATATATTTCATATGAATTAGAAATATTTTTTAACATTTGTTTAGAAATACTATTTAAATCCTTTTTCGTTAAAATATATGGCATATCAATATCACAATAAAAACCAGACTCAGTTATACACCCACTTGCTATTTTTACATGAGGCCATATATCTTTCAATACACGATTTAATAATTGCATGCAAGAACGTCTGATCATTTGTAAAAAATTTTTATTATTTTCATCAATCATAATAATTGATGAATCATGATATACTAATGTATTTAAATCAACTAATTTATTATCTATAAATCCAGCAATAAAACGCGATAAATGTTTTGGATATACATCTTTAAAAATTTTTTTTAAAGTAACAGGACTTTTATATATCTTTTTAATTCCATCGCATGATGTAATAACCTGCATATCTAATCCTTAAAAAAAATTATATAAAATAAAATTTATGTTCTATTTATAATAATAAACATTATTAATATTCATAAAAAAATTAAAAACGAATTTTGATAGCTTCTGATAATTGTTCTAGTATAGAAATACTATCTTCTAATCCTAAACAAGGGTCAGTAACAGATTGTCCGTATACTAATTCTTTAGTACTACATATTTTTTGTGCGCCTTCTTTTAAAAAACTTTCAATCATTACTCCTGATATAGCAGTAGATTTATTATAAATTTGATGTGAAACTGACTTAGCAACATTTAATTGTCGTTTATGATCTTTTAATGAATTGGCATGACTAAAATCAACTATTAAATGATCTGATAAATGAAATATTTTTAATTGTTGAACTGCAAAATCAATATCTGCTTTATGATAATTAGGTAATTTTCCACCACGCATAATAATATGAGAACAGCAATTTCCTTGTGTACGATGAATTACAATTTTTCCACATTTATTTGGAGATAAAAATAAATGACTTTCTTTGGCAGAACGAATCGCATCAATTGCAATTGAAATGTTTCCATCAGTTCCATTTTTAAAACCCACTGGACACGGAAGATAAGAAGCTAATTCTCTATGCACCTGACTTTCAGTAGTACGAGCACCAATTGCTCCCCAACTAATTAAATCAAAAATAAATTGACTTACTATGGAATCTAAAAATTCTGTTGCAGTCGGAACACCTAATTTATTAATTTTTAATAATAATTTTCTTGCTACTGCTAAACCATCATTTACATTAAAACTGCCATCCAAATAAGGGTCAGATATTAAACCAGTCCAACCTAATACCGTACGTGGTTTTTCAAAGTATGTCCTCATAACAATCTCTAAATAAGAAGAATATTTATTACGTAACATCTTTATTTGCTTTGCATATTCAATAGCTGCTATAGGATCGTGTATAGAACACGGGCCAATGATTACTAACAGTCTTTTATCTTGACCTAATAAAATTCTCTGAATATTATTCCGTGTCAATTCAATTAAATTATATACCTCAGGGGTTATTTTATAACGCTCAGATAAAATTCTTGGAGTTACTAATAAATTATTAGTTTTTAAATTAATTGATTCATCAATTTTTTTCATTGTATTCTCTATATAATTTTATAAAAATTTAAATGTAAATGTATCACAACAAATTATAAAAATTAAATATATATAAATATAAAAAAATTATATTAGATATATATTTAAACAATAAACTTTATTTATATCGTTTATATTTCAATTTAATCTTTTTATTTTGCATAAAATATAATAACATATTCAAATACTGTAATTAAAATTTAATAAAATAAAAGAATATTATATATTATTATTTTTAAAAAATTAATTATATATAGAACAAAAAAAGATTTTTTTTAAATATCTTATATACAAAAATATTTTTTTAAAATTGTATTAAAAATATAAAAATATTTATTCATTAAAATATTTAAAATAACATAAAAATCATTACTTTAATACACAATTATTTTTAAAAATAAAAATATTAAATTTTTATTTATAAAATATAATTAAAATTTTTTTATATATAAATCTAATAAATGAATTAATTAATATCATTTCACTATTAAAATAAAGAATTTAATGATTTTTTTATATAAAGAAGATATACTTAAAGAAATAAAAATTAATTTATTTTTATTTTTAAATTTATATTATTAAAAATTTATTTAACAATATTAAATAATATAATTCCAATAATTTTAATAATCCATAGACTTAATAAAATTAAAAACTAAATCAAAAAAATATAATTAATAATCTTTCAATATCTTTATAACAATATAAAAAAAATCATGAAAATAAAAAAAAAAATACCAATAAAAATAACTAAAGAAGCAATAAAACAAATATTATTTTTGTTAAATCAAGAAAAAAAAAGCAAAGGAATCAAAATAACAATTAAAAAATCTGGATGCGCTGGATTTAAATATATATTAAAATTAGCATATAATATTCATGATTCTGATGATATTTTTATAATTAAAAATATTACATTTATTATTTCAAAAAAAATAATATCTAAATTAGACAAAACAATTATAGATTTTTCTAAAAAAGGATTAAACTATTCCTTTACATTTAAAAATCAAAATCATACTTCTATTTGTGGTTGCGGGGAAAGTTTCAATATATGAAAATATTGAAACTTATTATACTTTAAAAAAATTAAAATATATAATTAAATTTTCCAGGAAACCAGTACATGATTTTTTTTCCCTCGACATAATAACGTATATTTATCATGTAATAAATCTGATGAAGTAAAAAAATAATTTTTTTGAGTTTGCGGTCTACCATTTATAAAGATTGCTCCAGAAATTATCATATTTCTAGCTTGATTTAAAGAAACAGATAATGATGATTTAACTAATAAATTTGCTAAATCTATAAAATTATTACAAATAATAGATGGAATTCCATCTTGAAGTAATTGAATAAAATCTTCTTCTTTAACGTTTTTTATAGATCCACCTTTAAATAAAACATTTATAATACGTTTTACAGAAATTAAAGAATTTTTACCGTGTACAAATTTAGTTAAAAAATCTGCTAAAAAAATTTTTTTATTTATAATATTTTTTTTATGATCAGAGTCACAAAATTTAATATCTATCATATCTATATTAATAGGAGTAAATAATCTAATAAAATTATCAACATCTTGATCTAATATATTAATCCAAAATTGATAAAATTTATAAGGACTAGTACGTTTAGGATTTAACCATATAGTAATATCTTTTTCAGTTTTACCGAATTTCTTTCCATTTGAATTTATTAATAACGAATTAGTAGCACCAAATACTTCATCATGATATAATTTTTTAATTAAATGTATACCAGATAAAATATTACCCCATTGATCAGAACCACCGATCTGTAATTTAACTCCATATTTCTTATATAAAATTGAAAAATCATATGCTTGTAACAAGCTATATGAAAATTCAGTAAAAGACATACCTGTTTTTTCTTTTATTAATCTTTTTTTAACTGATTTTTTATGAATCATATGATTAACAGAAAAATATATTCCAATTTTTCTTAAAAAAGATAAAATTGAAATATCTTGAAACCAAGAATAATTATTTAGTATGATTGCTTTATTTTTAATATGATGACTATCATTAAAAAAAAATAATAATTGTTTTTCTAAGCAGGTTTGATTAAATCTTAAAAAATCTAATGAATTCTTACTCCTTTCATACATCCTAAAACTAGGATCACCAACAATACTTGTTGCTCCACCTACCAAAATAATAGGAGTATGACCAAAATCTTGAAAATATTTTAAACAAAAAATTGGTAATAAATGACCAATATGTAAACTACTATCCGTAGGATCAAAACCACAATATAAAGAAATATTATTATTTTGTAAATATTTATATAAATTTAATTTATTAAAAACCTGAGAAAAAAAACTTTTTTTTTCTAAAAAATCCATAATGCTGATTTTATCAACCATTCTAATAACCCATTAAATTTTAAAATTAATAAAAATAACTATTATAATAACTAAACATAATCTATATTTTTAAAAAATTACTTTAAAAATAAATGACAATTTATATTAATAAAAAATTAAAAAAATTTAAAATATATTTATATAATATATTTTTATTATTAATAAAAAATAAAACATATTGAATTACATTTCAAATTAAAAAATGTTTTTAAAACATATTTAATATTAAAATATATAATTTTTGTTTTTATATTTTTAAAAAATAATTAAAAAATATTATTATATTCTAAATATTAAATAAAAAAAATTATATTATATATATTCGAAAAATATTAAAAATATATTTTTTTATTAAAATAAATTTTTATAATAAAAAATATTGTTTTAAATATTATAGAACTTATAAAATATAATTTTAATTGATAAATTATTCATTATATCATATTATATATAATATAAACGTTCGTAACTCAACGGTTAGAGTGCTACTATGACATGGTAGAAGCTGGTGGTTCAAATCCACCCGAACGTAAAACAATAATATATAATTTATTAATTATGTTTATAAAAAAATTATTTTTAAAATATCCAAAACAAAAAAAATTTTTATTAGCTTTAAGCGGTGGAGTTGATTCAACTGTATTATTACATCAACTACTTATATATAAAAAAAAAATAAATAATCTTCGAATTCGAGCAATACATATAAATCATAATTTATATTCACATTCTGTAATTGCACAAAAACATTGTCAAGATCTTTGCAAGAGCTATAATATAAGCATTATCACTGAAAATATAAATATCCCCAAAAAAAATAAATACGGAATAGAAGGTTTTGCTAGAATTCAAAGACTGAAAATTTTTAAAAAATATTTACTACCAAATGAAATATTATTACAAGCACATAATCTTAATGATCAATGCGAAAATTTCTTTCTAATGTTAAAAAGAAAAAGTGGAATTAATGGATTATCGGGAATAAAATTCAGTTCTACATTAAATGATATAAAGATAGTGCGTCCATTTATATCCATACAAAAAGAAAAAATTATATCATGGGCAAAAAAAAAAAAAATAAAATGGGTGGAAGACAAATCAAATCAATTAACTAAATATGATAGAAACTTTATAAGAAAAACAATTTTGTTACAAATATATACCAGGTGGCCAAAATTTTTACAAAATTGTACAATGAGTATGAAAATACTTGCAAATGATCAAAAAACATTAAATTGTTTAATTTCAATGTTTTTAAAAAAAAATACATTTTTAGATGGATCATTATCATTAATAAATTTCTGTAATTTAAAATTAGAAGCAAAATATTCTATTTTAAAACAATGGTTAAAAAAAAAATGTAAATACACTCCGACGTATAATGTTTTAAAAAGAATATATCAAGAAATTATTTTAAATAATAATTATTATAATAAAAAAATAATTTTTCACAATGGAGAAATTAGAAGATTTAAAAAACAAATATACTATATTATCCCAAATTCTAATATTAAAAATACAATTATATCTTGGAATAATATTTTTAAACCTCTAAAACTACCAGAAAATTTAGGATATTTAATATCTAAAAAAAAATTTTTTCAAAAAAAAAATAAAAATATTTTCAAAATTCCATGCCCTTTAAAAAATACATTAATTAATATTCGCTTTTATATCAAAAAAAAATATATAAATAAAAACATAAACCAAACAATTAATATAAAAAAAATATGTCAAAAAAATAATATACCACCATGGTTAAGAAATATAATACCATTGTTATTTTATAATGAAGAATTAATAGCTGGTATTGGTATATTCAGCACTAAAAATTACATAAAAAAAATAAATAAAAAATATATAACAATTTCATGGATGAATAAAATCAATTAAAATATTGCGTTTATATCAAAAAACTATCAAGACAGCAAATTTTAATTCGTGTGTATAAACATGAAAAATCATTAATCTTATGATTCAATAATGGTTGATTAATTTCATTCCATAATAATGATGTATTTAAAAATAACTCAGATTTATAGACTAATTTTGGCATAATAGGTTTTAAAAAAATCATTAATATTCTAAATAAATTTATTCCTAAAGAACAAAGATCATGAACTTTATCATAATTATCTATATTTTTTATTAATAACCAAGGTTTTTGTTTACTAATATATTTATTTGCAATATCAGATAAATATCTGATTTTCTGTATGACTAATGAAAACTTTCTTTCTTCAAATAAATCTTGAATATGTATAGTTTCATCAATAAATTTTTGATATAAATCTACTTTTTTTATATTATTTGATAATATATTAAAAAAATATTTTTTTAAAAAAGAACTATTTCTTGAAGCTAAATTAATTATGTTATTAACAATATCTGCATTTATTTTATATGCATAGTCATATAAATTTATATCTATATCTTCAATCGTATTTGATAATCTGGAAGCAAAATAATATCTTAAAGAATCAGAATCAAAATAAGATAACCATTTACTAGCTGATATTATAGATCCTTGAGATTTAGATAATTTTAATCCTTTAAAAGTAACATAACCATGAGTAAATATTTTAGTAGGTTTTCTATAATTATATGCTTCTAATATCGCAGGCCAAAACAAACTATGAAAATAAATAATATCTTTTCCAATAAAATGAAATAATTCATGTTTTGATTGTATAGACCAAAACTCATTAAAATTTATAGTTTTTTTAATATCACATAATTCTTTAAAACAACTGATATAACCAATAGGAGCATCCATCCAAACATAAAAAAATTTATCGGAATAACCTGGAATTTGAAACCCAAAATATGGTTTATCTCTTGAGATATTCCAAGAATGTAAACCAATAGATAACCATTCATTTATTTTATTTAATACAGATGTTTGAATAACGCCAGAATTAATCCATTTTTTTAAAAATTCTGAAAATTTTGATAACTTAAAAAATAAATGTTTAGAATTTTTAATATCAGGGGATGAATGTGATAATACAGAAATAGGATTTAATAATTCTATTGCATTATAAGTTGCTCCACAAAAATCACAATTATCACCATATTGATTAATAGATTTACATCTTGGACATGTACCTTTTATAAATCTATCTGATAAAAACATATGCATTTTTGTATCATACAACTGATCTATTGTTTTTTCTTTAATTAATTTTTTCTTTTTTATTATATGATATACATGTTCACATATATCTTTATTGGTTTGACTATTTGTTGATGAATAGTGATCATGAACAACAGAAAATTGTAAAAAACTATTTTTATGTTTTTTTTGCATGCAGTGAATTAATTGTTTAGGACTAATTTTCATCTTTTTAGCTTTTAACATAATAGCTGTACCATGCGTATCATCTGAACAAATAAAAATAACTGAACGACCTCGCATACGGTAATATCGAACCCAAATATCTGCTTGAATCTGTTCTAACAAATGCCCTAAATGTATCTCACCATTGGAATACGGGAAAGCACATGTTACTAACATAGTGTTAAATTTTTTCATAAAATGAACCATAAAATAATAAAATAAATAAAAAAACTAAAAATATAATCTAATTAATTATCATTTTGATAAAAAAAATATATTTCTCTACTATAAATACAAATATTTATTTGAAATATATTTTATAAAAATAGAAAATTTTAATATTAAATTATTAAAATATTCTATAATAATACAATTATTTTAAAAATTATATATTTTGTATTAAAAATACAGATTTATTATTCTAACCAATTAGTATGAAAAGAACCTGATTGATCAATTCTTTGATAAGTATGAGATCCAAAATAATCTCTTTGCGCTTGTATTAAATTAGCTGTTGAATTTACAGTACGATATGCATCGTAATATGATAAAATACTAGAAAACACAGGAACAGAAATTCCATGATTTATAGCAGTAATCACAATATGACGTAAAGAAAAATGATATAAATTAATAATATCTTGAAAAATTGGAGTAAATAATAAATCAATTAAATTATTATTTTCTGAATACGCGGTAACAATATCATTTAAAAAATTTGCCCGAATAATACATCCAGAACGAAAGATTTTAGCAATATTAGAAAATTTTAAATTCCATAAATAATGTTCAGAAGCCTTTTTCATTAAAGAAAAACCTTGTGCGTATGAAATAATTTTACCTAAATATAAAGCCTTTCGAATATCTTCAATAAATTTTTCTTTATCAAAATCACTACTCAAAGATAAATCTGGACCAGATAATATTGTAGATGCAATCATTCTATTAGCTTTAAAGGCAGATAAGTATCGTGAAAAAACAGATTCTGTAACAACAGAGCAAGGCATATGAAATTTTAATGCGCTATTTGCTGTCCAAGTACCAGTACCCTTTCCTGAAGCAACATCTAAAATAGAATCAATTATAAAATTACCATTTATATCTTTTTTACATAAAATATTACCAGTAATTTCTATTAAATAACTACATAATTCTCCTTTATTCCATTTCTTAAAAATATTTGATACATCAATATTATTCATTCCTACCAAATATTTTAATAAAGAATATGTTTCTGCAATTAATTGCATATCACTATACTCAATACCATTGTGAACCATTTTTACATAATGTCCTGATCCATTTGGACCAATATATTTTACACAAGGTTCTTGATTATATTTAGCTGAAATTTTTTTAAAAATAGGAGAAATTAATTTATAAGATTCAATATTACCGCCAGGCATAATGGAAGGTCCATATAAAGCTCCATCTTCTCCTCCAGAAATTCCTACACCAAGAAATTGAATAGATTTTTTTTGTAAAAAATCAAAGCGCTTCATAGTATCTTTATAAAAAGAATTTCCCCCATCAATGATTAAATCACCAGAATTTAAATAAGGTAAAAGAATATTTATCATTTCATCAATAGGTGAACCTGATTGAATCATTAATAAAATACAACGTGGTTTATTTAAAGAATTAATGAATTTTTCTATAGAAAGAAAAGGAAATATCCTATCAAGAGGATTTTTCAATAAAAATTTCATGGTTTTATTATAAGATCTATTAAAAACTGATACAGAATATCCATTTCTAGCAATATTAAATGCTAAATTTTTTCCCATCACGCCCATACCAATAACACCAATATTATTATTTAACATAAATATCCTTACTAAAAAAAATATTAATTAACATTTAAAAAAAATCTTATTTATGAGAACGGTTTTTTAAATTTAAAATAATTGATTCAAAATCTATATTAACAGATTGTAATAAAATTAATAAATGAAATAATAGATCAGATGATTCATTAATAATATTAACAGAATTTTTCTCTAAAAAAGCTATAATAATTTCTATGGATTCTTCTCCTACTTTCTGTGCAATTCTATGATTACCTAAAGAAAATAAATTACTAATATAAGATTTTTTAGAATTTTCTTTTTTTCTTAATTTAATGATACTTTGTAATTTTAATATAAAAGAATAAATCGGTTCTGCAGATTTAAAACAACTGAATCTATTTAAATGACATGTATTACCAGATGGTTTTACTTTAACTAAAATAACATCATAATCACAATCAGTTATAATTTTTTTAACATGTAAAAAATTTTTAGAATTTTCCCCTTTTACCCATAATCTATTTTTTTTACGAGAAAACAAAGTAAATAATTTTCTTTCAATGGTATTATTCAATGCTTCAGGGCTCATATATCCAAACATTAATATTTCACCTGAAATATAATGTTGAGCAATAGCTGGAATCATATTCATATATTGTTTCCAGTTTAAAAATTTTATATTTTTACAGGTTAACATTGTCTAATTATTACTCCTTTTGTAAATAAAAATCTTTTTAAATCTATAACTGAAATTAATTTATTATGAAATATAGAAGCCGCTAAAGCACCATCTACTTTAGCAATTTCAAAAACATTTAAAAAATCATTCATACTACCTGCCCCACCTGAAGCAATTAAAGGGATAGAACAAATATCACGAATTTTTTTTAGTTGTTTAATATCATAACCAGATTTAGTTCCATCAGTATTCATAGTATTTAAAACAATCTCGCCTGCACCTAATTTTTGTACTTTTTTAACCCAATCAAAAGTACTCCAATACGTAAGATGAGATTTTTTTTCATTTCCAGTATATTGAAAAACTTGATATTTTTTATTTATTTGATCGTACCATGAATCTATTCCTACTACAATACATTGAACTCCAAAACGATCTGCTAATTTACTAATTAACAAAGGATTAGCTAAAGCTGGAGAATTAATAGATATTTTATCCGCACCTAATGCTAAAATCTGTTTAGCATCTTCTATCGAAGAAATACCACCGGCTACTGAAAATGGTATGTTAATTAGCTCCGCAATCTTAGCAATCCATTTTATATCTAATAATTTTTTTTTAGGAGAAGCTGAAATATCATAAAAAACTAATTCATCAATGCCTTGTGTAGAATAATATTTTACTAATTCAATTATTTTTCCAATAATGATATGATTACGAAATTTAATACCTTTTATAACCATGCCATTTTTAACATCTAAACATGCTATTATTCTTTTTGCCAGCATTTTTGAGCCTCCAAAAAAGTAAATTTTTTCTCTAAAAAAGCACGACCTATAATAACATGCTCTATATTATTTTTCTTTAAATGATATAAATCAGCAAGAGAACTAATTCCACCTGAAGATTGTAATATAATGTTAGGAAATTTTTTTTTCAAATTTTTATATAAATTTATATTAGGCCCTAAAAAAGTTCCATCTCTTGAAATATCTGTACATAAAATATTTTTTAAACCATATGGGAGGAAATCATTAATTGCGCTTTCTAAATTAATATTTGTAATATTTTTCCAACCATGAATGGCAATTTTTTTTTCATTATCTCTATTTATCTTTATATCAAGAGCTAATATAAAATTATTGCAACCATATTTATCTAACCATAATTTAAAATCATCTGGATACAAAATAGCAGATGTTCCTATAACAATTTTTGAAACACCGACATTAAACAAATCTTCAACATCTTTTTGTGACCGAATTCCACCACCTACCTGAAAGGTAATTTCATTATAGTGAGAAATAATTTTTAGAATATGTTTTTGATTATTACTTGGATTCTTACATCTATCTAAATCAACTAAATGTATATGTTTTGCGCCCTGTTTTATGTAATGATCTATTTGTTTAAATATATCAATTTCATAATATGTTTTATGATTATAATTACCTTGATACAAACGTACAATTTTACCACTAATAAAATCCAATGACGGGATAATCATATTTTTATATCTCTAAAAAATTTTTAATTAACTGCTCTCCTTGACTTCCTGATTTTTCTGGATGAAATTGAACTCCAAAAAAATTTTTTACTACCATCGCAGAACAAAATTGAACACCGTGTATAGAAGAAGCAATAGTATATTGATTAACTTTCATATAAAAACTATGTAAAAAATAAAATTGAGTATTATTGTCAATATTTTTAAATATATTATTATTTACATTATAATGTACAGTATTCCAGCCAATATGTGGTACCGAACAATTTATATTAGGTAATTTTTTTATTAAACATGATACTTTGTTTAATAAAATACATTTTTTTCCTTCATAACTATATTTTCCTAATAATTGCATACCTAAACAAATTCCTAAAATCGGTTGATTTGTATCTTTTAAGAAAGATAATAAATTTTTTTCTCTTAAAAAATTCATTACAGAAATAGAAGTACCTATTCCAGGTAAAAATATTTTTTTAGCTTGTTTAATATCATGCACTGAATCAGTCACAGTTACTGAATATCCTAATCGTCGTATTGAACATTGAATAGAGAAAAGATTTGAACATCCTGTGTTAATAATTACAATTGACATTATAATAAACCTTTTGATGTCGGTAAATTCTGACCATCTAAATAAATAGCTTGTTTTAAACATCGACCAAATGCTTTAAATAAACTTTCAGCACAATGATGATCATTTTTACCGAAAGCATGTAAATGAAGAGTAATATTCATTGACTGACTTAAAGAATAAAAAAAATGTTCTATCATACATACACTTAAATCGCCAACGTATTTATTCTTAAATGTAGCATAAAAAGATAAAAAAGAACGACCAGATATATCAAGTAAACATGAACAAATACTTTCATCCATAGGTAAAGTAAATCCATATCTTGATAATCCTATTTTATTTCCTAGAGCGCGTTTTAAAGCAGATCCTAAAGTTATTCCAATATCTTCTACTGTATGATGATCATCGATATATAGATCACCTATTACATCAATATATATACAAATACCACTATGTATTCTAATTTGGTCTAACATATGATCTAAAAAACTAATACCAGTATTAATATAATTTTTCATTGGAATATCTAAACTAACTTTTATAAATATTTTGGTTTCTAAAGTATTTCTAGAAATTTCTGATAATCTATTAGGACATGTTAATTGTATAACAATTTTTTTCCAAGAAAAAAACTTTGAATGATATAAAAAACTTTTAATTCCCATATTATTAGCTAATTGAATATCTGTATCTCGATCTCCAATTACATAACTATTTTTTTTATCAATATTAATATTATTCATCCAATACGAAACCAATGAAGTATTTGGTTTACGGCAAGTACATTTTTCATGTATAAAATGAGGACAAATTAAAATACTTTTAAAAAAAATGTTTTGTGAAGAAAAAATATTTAACATTAAATTATGTATTTGACTAAATTTTAGTATAGGAAAAGATATACTACCTAACCCATCCTGATTAGTAATCATTACTAATTCATAACCTAAATCAATAATTTTTAATAAAGAAGATATTACATTTTTTTCTAAATAAAATTTACTAACAGAATCAATTTGATATGTTTTTTTTGGCTCTTTAATTAAAGTACCATCACGATCAATAAATAAAATTTTTTTTTTCATCTTATATTTTTTTTCCTTCAAACATAGATAAAATATTAATTAAATCTTTACATTCATTAATTGTACCTATTGATATTCTTAAACAATTTTCTAAACCTAATTTATGCGATTGATCACGCACTATCACTCCATGTAAAATCAGATACTGGAATACTTTTTTAGATTGAAAAAATTTTATAAGAATAAAATTAGTTTGACTAGAAAAAATATTTTTTATACATGAAAAAGATTTTATTTTTTCAATTAAAAAAAATTTATTTTTTAAAATCTGTGAAATATTTTTCTGTACTATTTTAATATTTTTTAATTGTAATGACTTGATAGCAATATCAGATACTGGCGTAGGAATAGGGTATGGAGCTAATACTTTTTTAAGAATATCAATAATATATACAGTAGATAATATAAAACCACATCTAATTCCTGATAAACCAAACGCTTTCGATAATGTTCGTAAAATTACTAAATTTTTAAATCTATTTAATTCAGAAATAAAACTATATTGAATAGAATAATCAATATAAGCTTCATCAATAATTAATAAAGTCGTGCTTGGAATAATAGAAAGAATCTTAATAATATCTGTTTGTAAAAATAAATTTCCGGTAGGATTATTAGGGTTACATAAATAAATTAATTTAACATTACCAATTTTTTTTCTAATGTTTTTTATATCTAACTGAAAATTAGGTAAAAGTGGTACTATGATTTTTTTTATATTAAAAATATCCGACACTACAGAATACATATCATATGTTGGAGTAAAAAACATTATACAATCATTACCTGGCAAGCAAAAAGTACGAACTAATAATTCAATCCCCTCATCAGCTCCTCTAGTAATCAAAATTTGATTACTAGAAATATTTGAATATTGAGAATATTTTTTTAATAATTTAAATGATTGAAATTCTGGATATCGATTTAAATTATTATGTATATATTTAACTGCATTGGTCCATGGAGATTCATTTGCATTTAAATAAATACGACCATTTAAACCAATACTACGTGCTGATTTATATGGCTTCAAGGAATGTATATGTTGTGGGATTAATTTTTTCATTTTATATTAAACCCATTCATAACTTTAGCATCTTTCAATGCATTAATTCTAATTGTTACCGATTGATTATGAGCATCCATTCCCTCTGTTAAAGATAACACTTCAATACTATTTGATAAATTTTTTAAAGATTTTTTTGTCATTTTTTGAACTGTAATTATTTTCTGAAAGTCGGAAATACGTAAAGAAGAAAAAGTGGTAGAGTATCCGTATGTCGGTAAAACATGATTTGCTCCTGTAATATAATCACCTGCAGCTCCAGGTGTCCATTTTCCTAAAAATACTGATCCAGCATTTTTAATATATGATAAAAAATTCTTTGAATTTTTTATATGTAAGATTAAATGTTCAGGGGAATATAAATTAGATATCTCAAAACATTCAATTAAAGAAGTGGAAATAATAATTTTACTATTTCTTAATGAACATAAGATAATATTTTTTTTAGATAAATGCAACAATTGTTTTTGAATTTCTACAATTACTTTTTTTACAAAGTCTAAACTCGTACTTAATAAAATTACCTGCGCATTTATATCATGTTCAGATTGCGCTAATAAATCAGAAGCAACAAATTCTGCATTAGAATCTTTATCCGCTATAATTAACATTTCTGAAGGGCCGGCAGGCATATCTATTGATACACCAGGAATACAATTACTAACTTGTAATTTAGCTTCCGTAACAAAAGTATTTCCAGGACCAAAAATTTTATCTACTGATTCTATAGTTTCGGTTCCTAAAGCAAGAGCAGCAATAGCATGAGCTCCACCAAGTTGAAGAACTTTGTTAATCCCGCATATTTTAGCGATATATAATATTTCATTACTCACAGGAGGCGGGGAACATAATACAATATTGGGACATTTCGCTAATTTCGCCGGTATAGATAACATTAAAGCCGTAGAAATCAATGGTAATTTCCCTTTAGGGACATATAATCCTACTGAATTAATAGGTTGTATTATATGTTGACAATGTATACCGGGATATGTTTCTATATCTGAATTAGATAAAATTTGTTTAGTATGAAAGATACTAATATTATTTTTAGCAATTAATATAGCATTTTTAAAAGAGTTCGAAACTAGATTAACAGATAAATCAATTTTTTCTTGAGGAATATAAAAATAATCTAATTTAATTTTATCAAATGTTAAATTATAGGAATGTACAGCAATATCTCCATTTTTTTTAACAGTACTAATAATTTTTTCAATAGATTCTTTAATTTTTTTATCAATAGTAACCTTCGGCCTTAATAATAAAGAAATTTTTTCTTTTTCAGTTAAAGTATTCCAATTAAAAATATTTTTATATATATTAAACATAATCTTTTTATTCCATCATTTTTTCTATCGATAAAACTAAAATAGAGCTAGCTCCTAATAATTTTAATTGTTCCATAGTTTCCCAAAAAATAGTTTCACTGCTAACCATATGTAAAGCTACTTTCTTTTTATTTCCAAATAATTCTAAAATAGTTGGTTGCTCTACCCCTTTTAATAAATCAGTTACTTTTCCTAATTTATTTTTTTCAATATGTAACATAATATATTTCGATTCTCTAGCTTTAATAACACCCTGAATGCGATTTAATAATTTTTTAATAAATATTCTTTTTTCAGGAATCATATATGTTTCTTTTCGAGAAATCAAACATGCGCGAGAATCATAAATTGTTTCTACTTCTTTTAATCCATTAGCATCTAATGTAGCTCCAGTAGATACTAAATCACATATAACATCCGCTAAACCAGAATTATAAGCAACTTCTACAGAACCATTTAAAACGAACGGTTTAAAAGGAATATTCTTTTTATCAAAATATCGTTTTAATAAATTTGGATACGAAGTGGCAATACGATAATTTTTTAAACAAGATATATCTGAATATTCCATATCTAAGGGAATTGATAATGATAAACGGCAAATACCAAAATCCAGATTTTGTAAAATAGTATATGAAACCGGCTCTTTCGTTAATAATCTAGTTAAACATTTTTCTTCTAAAACATTAGAACCGATAATTCCTAATTCTACTACTCCATCCATAATTAAACCCGGAATATCATCATCTCTAACAAAAATTATATCAATTGGCATATTTTCAGCAAATGCAATAAGACTAGATTTTTGTAAATTAATTTTAAGACCACAATTTTTTAATAAATTTTGTGAATCGTTACTCAATCGACCTGATTTCTGTATAGCTAAACGTATACGATTGTTATTCAATTGCATAATCCTATTTTTATCAGTATAAAATATAACAAAAATATAAATATATTTTTATATAAAAAAATATTTAAAATAATAAAAATTTACTAAAACTAGAAATATATTTAAATAATTAATAATTTAATTAATTTTTTTTTATATATATTTTTCAATAAAATAAATACTGAATAAATTTATATTTAATCTATTTATTTCAAATATATTTAATATAAATAAAAAAAAAATATTTTCAATATAAATATTAAAAATATAAATTATTAACTATTACCGTAAATAAATTTACAATTATTTCTTATTTATAAAAATATTATATAAAATAAATAATATACTCTTTATATTAATCTAATCTATAAAAAAAAAATCTATTTCAATAAAATATTAAAAATAATTTTTTATAAATTCATTCTATAATAATTAATTTTTAATAGATAGAAAAATATAATATTATCATATATAATCATTTTTTATAAAAATTAATATAGCTGCATCATGACCAAATATTTTAGGGGCTTGATGAAAAGCTATTATATCAGGGTGTTGTGATAACCAAAATGGAATTTGTTTTTTTAATATTTTCCTACCATATCCATGAAGAATATTAGCACAAAAAAATTTCTCTTTATGACAAATAGCAATTAATTTTCCTAATTCTTTTTTAACTTGATATAAATTCATTCCATGTAAATCTAAAGTAATTTCTGGTATATATTCTCCTCTTTTTAATTTTTTTAAATCAAGATTATAACGTATATTTCGAACAAAACAAATAGGATTATTTGTTAATAAAAATGAATTTTCATTTACAATATCCCTAAAATAATAACTATGAGCTTCTTGTGTGAAAACATCTTTATCATATAATCTATATTTATTAGGATTTTTAAGATTAATATGACAAATTTTATCTTGTATAATTTTTTTAACTCCTCTCATATAATATAAAAATGTTTCTTTTTCTTTTAAATTAATCATATTATTTTTTTTCATACTAAAATTTTCCAAAATGTTTAAATTCATAATATTATTTAATTAAATATTATATTTATAAAAATAGCAGTAATATTTATTAAAAAATAATTTTTTAAAAAAAATATCTATTTATTTATAATAAAAATATGTAATATTTTATATAAAATAAAAAAATAATTTTATATTTATAAAAAAAATATCAACATTTATGTATATTAATATAATTAATTATTTATTTATTTTAAATAAATAAAATATTATAATAAAAAAATAATTATATCTTAAAATATCTACTTAATTATTTTTCATAATGAGGTGTATATGTCTGGAAATACAATAGGAAAAATATTTAAAGTTACAACATGTGGTGAATCACACGGGCCTATGTTGGCTGGAATTGTTGATGGGGTACCTCCTGGATTTTCTCTAAAAAATAGTGATATACAAAAAGAACTAAATAGAAGAAGACCAGGGTTTTCTCCGTTTACTACACAAAGAAGAGAAGAAGATATAGTTGAAATCTTTTCAGGTATCTTTCAAGGAATAACTACGGGAACCAGTATTGGAATAAAAATAAAAAATAAAGATACCCGATCACAAGATTATTCAGACATTAAAAATTTATATAGACCTAATCACGCAGATTTTACATATGATAAAAAATATGGTATTAGAGACTATAGAGGAGGAGGTCGATCTTCTGCTAGAGAAACAGCTATACGAGTAGCAGCTGGGGCAATTGCAAAAAAATATTTAAAATTAAAATATAATATCATTATTAGAGGATATTTGTCACAAATAGGACCTATTCATTGTCCATTTCAATCCTGGAAAGAAGTAGAAAATAATCCATTTTTTTGTAGTAATTCTGAAAAAATTCATCAAATAACTCAATTTATGAAAAAATTAAAAAAATCTGGAAATTCTATTGGAGCTAAAATTATAATTATTGCAAAAAATGTTCCTATTGGTTTAGGAGAACCGGTATTTGATCGATTAGATGCGGAAATTGCTCATTCAATTATGAGTATTAATGCAGCTAAATCTATTGAAATAGGAGACGGGGTAAATGTAGTAGAACAAACTGGTGATATACATCGAGATGAAATTTTACCAAATGGATTTTCTAGTAATCATTCAGGGGGGATTTTAGGGGGGATTAGTAATGGGGATAAAATCGTAATAAAAGCAACATTTAAACCTACCTCTAGCATTAAAATACCTGGAAAAACAATAAATAAATTCGGGGAAAAATCTTCTATTATTACAAAAGGCAGACATGATCCTTGTGTAGGTATACGTGCAGTTCCAATTGCTGAAGCGATGTTAGCGATAACATTAATGGATCATACATTACGCTTTCGTGCTCAATGCGGGAAATAACATGTATTTCTATAAAACATTACAAAATTTATATTTTTATAGTTAAAAAACGTAAGAATTCTGTTTTATCTTTCTATATAATATTTTTTTAAAATATGAGATATATTATATTGTATCTTTATGAAAAAAATATTTTATTAAAATAAAATTATAAATATTCATTTATCCAATAAAAATATTTTATAAAACATCCATTAATCTAAAAATAATATTTTTAATTATTCATAAATCATAATCTCAGTAAAATAAATATATTCTTTTTTTCATAAGGAACTATTAACATGTTTAAAGGAAGTATTGTTGCTTTAATTACACCTATGGATGATAAAGGGAACCTTTGCAAAAAAAGTTTAAAAAAATTAATTTATTATCATATTAAAAATAAAACTAATGCAATAGTTTCAGTAGGAACGACTGGAGAATCAGCAACATTAAATCAAAATGAACATACAAATGTTATTATGAATACATTAGAATTTGCAGATGAAAAAATACCTATAATTGCAGGAACTGGATCAAATGCAACTTCAGAAAGTATTATACTCACCAAAAAACTAGAAAAATCAGGAATTTCCGGGTGTTTAAATGTTACTCCTTATTACAACCGACCTACACAAAAAGGATTATATCTTCATTTTCAAGCTATTGCAGAAAGTACTGATTTACCGCAAATACTATATAACGTACCCAATCGCACAGGATGTGATTTATTACCTAAAACAATTGCTAAACTATCACAATTTAAAAATATAATTGGATTAAAAGATGCTTCAGGGAATTTGTCTAGAATCAATCAAATTAAACAAATTGTAAAAAATGACTTTATTTTAATGAGTGGAGATGATACAACAGCTTTAGATTTTATTCAATTAGGAGGTGCAGGAGTTATTTCTGTTACAGCTAATATTGCTGCTTATCATATGGTAAAAATGTGTAATCTTGCTTTAGCAGGAGATTTTGTTAATGCCAGAATAATAAATAAAAAATTAAATATTCTACATCATCTTTTATTTCAAGAAACTAATCCTATACCCATAAAATGGGCAGCTAAATATATTAATTTAATAAAATTTGATACATTAAGATTACCTATGACACCACTATTAAATAAAAACAAAAAAAATCTTAAAACAGCAATTAATTTAATAAAATTATATAAAAATTAAATGTATTCTTTAAAAAAAAAATTAAATTATTTTTTTAGCAAAAAAATACATATCTAAAATTGGTATATATTTTATAATAACCATTATGTTCATTAAATTAATTTCACTAAATTAATATATATCTTATGCAATGATAAAATTCATATTATCATTGCATAAATACTATATAAAAATTTTTTTATAACAAAAATATTATAATTATAATGATATATAAAATTTATAAAAATAATTTATTTAAAACATCAAAATAAATATTTTGTAATTTTAATAAATCATTTATATTTACACATTCATTAACTTGATGAATTGTAGAATTTAATAAACCAAATTCTATTGTTTCATTAGCTAAATGAAAAATAAATCTACCGTCTGACGTACCGCCATTTGTTTTAATATTAGGAATAATATTAGTACAATTATATATACAATCAGAAAGAATATTACAAAAAGTACTAGGAGGGGAAATAAATGGTTTAGCATGACAAACCCAAGAAATAGAATATTTTATTAAATATTTTTGAAGTAATTGTTTAATTCTATTTATAATCATTTTTTCGGTTATCAAAGAATTAAAACGAATATTAAAAAATATTTTTAATTCCCCAGGAATCATATTTATAGTACACTTATTGTCTGAATATATTTTTGATATTTGAATCGATGTAGGTTCAAAAAAATCGTTACCTTCATCTAAAGATAAAGTAGATAACTCAACTAAAAATGGAGATGATGCGTGAATCGGATTAGTAGCAAAATGAGGATAAGCCACATGACCTTGAATACCATATATTGTTAAATCAGCAGAAAGTGAACCTCTACGACCATTTTTTATACAATCACCTAAAATATTTTCACTAGTTGGTTCTCCAACAAGACAATAATTAATTTTTTCTTCCATTTTTTCTAATATTGAAACTACTTTTTTTGTTCCATATTTTCCGGTAGATTCTTCATCTGAGGTAATTAAAAATGATATTCGACCTATATAATTAGGATTTTTCTTAATAAAATTTTCTACAGCTACCAACATAGCAGCTATGGATCCTTTCATATCAACAGCACCTCTACCATATAAAAAACCATCACATATGGTAGATGTAAATGGTGGAGTTTTCCAAGCAGAAATATTACCTTCAGGAACTACATCCGTGTGTCCTAAAAACATAATAGTTTTACCATATCCTCTCCAAGCCCAAAAATTATTTGTATCTTTAAAATTGATTCTTTTTATATTAAAACCTAATAATTGCAGTCTTTTAATTAAAATGTCTTGACAACCTAAATCTTTCGGGCTAATTGATGGTATATTAATTAATTCTCGAGTTAAATTTAAAACATTAGTATACATATATAAAAAAATATCTTTAATAAAATTAAAGAAAAAAACGATTCTTAACTTGTGTAACAATTTTATCTACTGAAAAACCAAAAAATTCAAATAAATTTTCTCCAGGACCTGATTCTCCAAATGTATCAATTCCAATTCGAATACCATTTATACCAACATACTTATACCAATATTCACTACTTCCAGCTTCAATAGATATTCTATTTACAATTTTTTTAGGTAAAACAAGATTACGATAATTTTTATCTTGAAGATCAAAACAATCAGTAGATATCATTGATACAACTCGAATATGACAACCTATTTTATATAATTTTTTAGCAACATTTACTGCTAATGATACTTCTGATCCAGTAGCAATAATAATATAATTAATATTATGACCATATTCTCTTAAAATGTAGCCACCTTTAAAAATATTGTTAATTTGATCTTTTGTTCTTGAAAATTGTTTTACATTTTGACGTGTTAATATTAATGCTGTAGGTCCTGATTTTCTATTAATACCATAAAACCAAGAAATAGCAGTTTCAGTAGAATCACATGGTCTCCATAAACTTAAATTTGGTATATATCGTAAAGTAGATATATGCTCAATTGGTTGATGTGTAGGTCCATCTTCACCTAAACCAATGGAATCATGAGTATAAACAAATATTTGTCGCGTTTTCATTAATGCAGCCATACGTATAGCACTACGAGCATAATCTGAAAATACTAAAAAAGTAGCAGTATAAGGAATAAAACTTCCATGGTGATAAATTCCATTAGCAATTGATGTCATTCCAAATTCTCTTACACCGTAATGAATATAATTACCTTTAATAAAATTTTTAATAGATTTAGATCCAGACCAAACAGTTAAATTACTAGGAGCTAAATCAGCTGATCCACCAATTAATTCGGGTAAGCATTGTCCAAATTTCTCTAGTGTATTTTTTGAAGACTCACGTGTTGAAATATTTATAAATGAAGTATTTAATTCTGATAAAAAATTATATAATGTTTTTTGTAAATTATCAGGTAAATTTTCTTTTATTCGACGAATATATTCCTTAGATAATTCAGGATACTCTACAGAATATTTTTCAAATAAATTATTCCAAGATAATTCTATTGCTTCTCCCTTTTTTTTAGCATCCCATTCAGAATAAACAGCTTTAGGAATATGAAAAGAAGGATGAGGCCAATTTAATTGTTTACGAGTTAAAGATACTTCAAGTTCACCTAAAGGCGCTCCGTGAGAAATTGATTTACCTGATTTATTAGGAGAACCAAATCCAATTACTGTATTACATATAATCAATGATGGTTTTAAAATATTTTCTTTAGCTATTTTAATAGCATAAATAATTTCTTCTGAATCATGACCATTAATTTCAATAACATGCCAATTATATGACAAAAAACGTTTTTTTGTATTATCAGTGAACCAATCAGATACTTCACCATCAATAGAAATACCATTCTTATCATAAAAAACAATTAATTTACCTAACTCTAGTGTTCCAGCTAAAGAACATACTTCATGAGAAATTCCTTCCATTAAACACCCATCACCAGAAAAAACCCATGTGTAGTGATCTACAATATCAAAATTTTTTTTATTAAAATATTGTGATAATAATTTTTCAGCAATTGCCATACCTACTCCAGATGCTAAACCTTGTCCTAATGGACCTGTAGTAATTTCTACCCCTGGAGTACAATGAACTTCAGGATGGCCTGGCGTTTTAGAAAAACATTGTCTAAAATTTTTTAAATCTTCTATTGATATTTTATATCCCGAAAGGTGTAAAACACTATATAATAACATTGAAGCATGACCATTAGACAAAATAAATCTATCTCGATCAGACCATAGAGGATTATTTGGATTATGTTTAAAAAAATCACGCCATAAAACTTCAGCAATATCTGCCATGCCCATCGGTGCTCCCGGGTGACCTGATTGCGCTCTTTGAATAGAATCTATACTTAAAATGCGTATTGCATTTGATAAATATTTTCTAGATAACATATATTTTCCTCGTATAAAATCGCTTTTTTAAAAAATTTACAATATGTTATATTATAAATTTAATAATATTTTTTAAAATTATAATTTATTTAATAAGAATTTTTTTGTATTTTATAAAATTAAAACTATATTGTTAGATATATTCAGATAATTTTCAACAGAATTAGAATATAAATTCTATATAAATATAAATTTAAATTTAAAAAAAAGAATGAAATCAGATTAATAAATACTGTAAAAATTTTTCATTAAAATTAAATTTTTTTAAAAAATTATCTTTTTAAATATCTAATTGTTTTAATTTATTTATAAATATAGTTATATAATCTAAATTTAATAATACTAAAATTTACCATAATATATATAAATAAATTTATACTGATATTATTTATAATAAAAAAATTTTTTTAATTTTATTACTCCTATATCTAGATTAAAAAAATATTTAAAACTAGAAAAATATTTTTAATACAGGCTATAAATTTACATAAAAATATAAAAATTAAACATGTATATAAATCTATAAATATATAAATTTTAATATAAAAACGTAATAATACTAAATTACATTTAATATCTATTTTTTTTTAAATTCTTTTTTCTTAAATATATTTAAAATAAAATCTAATTTCATTAATATTATAAATCAATCAATACTATTATTTTTATATAATTATATTATTTTCATATATTTGTGAATATATGCTTTATTATTTTCCTAACAATACTTATATATATTAAAAGATATATATTTAAAAAATATTTTTAAAAATTTTTATACTACAATCTACTATCACTATACCATTTACGTAAATGGAATAATCTTTCATTAGAAAGCTAATATTTTTTATATTTTCTATAAAAATAGAAAATAATATATTCACATTTTTAGACAAAGCACTTTGTAAAATTAATATAGAATAAGCAATTATAACATGAGAATAATAGCTCTTTTATATAATTTATATTACTACTATCTACTATAGATATAGCTTTTTTTTAAAAATAACCTAATTAATTCATCTATAAACTCATATAATATTAAAAAAATAAAGAAATAATATTAATATAGAAATATTACTAATAATAATACATGTTTAAAAAAATAATTTTTTATTATGTTACTAAAAATATCATATATAATAATAAATTATACTGTTAATAATATAGAAATTAACTAATTATAAAGAATCTAAAAAAAATATTACATATTATGTCCAAAAATATTCTTCATTATGAATAATATTTTTTTATTACCAAACTAACATTTGTTCCACCAAAACCAAAACTATTTGACATAGCAATATTAATTATTTTATTCATAGGCTTTTGAATAATATTCATATGACGTGCAAAACAATCTAAATTTTTTATATTAATACTTGGAGCAATAAAATTATACTTTAACATTAACATAGTATAAATGATTTCCTGCACTCCTGCTGCCCCTAAAGAATGACCAGTCATAGATTTTGTTGAAGATATATAAGGAATACTTTTTTTAAAAACCTTTTTGATAGCATATAATTCTTTAATATCACCAATTTTAGTAGATGTACCATGAGCATTAATATAATCAACAGTACCATTAACATATTTCATTGCATCATTCATACAGCGTATAAAACCTTCTCCAGATGGATATACAACATTATTACCGTCACAAGTTGTTCCATAACCAATAACTTCAGCATAAATATTAGCATTTCTGGATAAAGCATAATCTAATTCTTCTAAAACAATTATACCGCTACCGCCTGAAATAACAAATCCATCACGATGTTGATCAAATGCTCGAGAAGAAAATTCTGGTGTATTATTAAAATTTATAGATAAAATTCTCATAGCATCAAATTGAGCAGCTAATTCTACACTCAATTCTTCCCCTCCTCCTGCAAAAATAATATCTTGTTTTCCAGTAGAAATTAACTCATAAGCATTTCCAATACAATTAGCAGAAGTTGCGCAAGCAGAGCTAACAGAATAATTAACACCATAAATTTTAAAGAAAGAACCTAAACAAGCTGAAATTGAAGAAGACATATTTTTAATAGCAGTATATGGACTAATCTTATTAAGATAATTATTATTTTGAAAAATTGATCTATAAAATTGAGCCGCTCCACTTCCCGATCCTATTATAATACCTACTCTAGGATTTTTCATATATATATCAGAAAATAAATTACTATCCTGAATAGCATCTTTCATAGAAAGATATGAGTACATAGATGCAAGATTCATGAAACGCAAAAATCTTTTAGGTATTTCATTGAACCTTTTCGTAGATATTCCACCCCATACTTTACTGTATAAACCATATTTTTTCATCATTTTAGAAAATACTATTCCTGAAATACCTTTTTTTAATGAATTTACAATATTTTTTTTTATATAACCAATACTAGACATGATTCCAAAACCTGTAATTACTGTTCTTTTCAATATGTTTTATCCTTAAATAATAATATATTTTATTAAAAATAAAAATATTAGATAAAATTTTTATCGATATAAATAAAATTATTAATAAAATTTTTATATTCAATGAAAATAATGGTATATTTATAAATATAAAAATATTATTAATTATATAAAAATAAAATTTATTTATTGAATATATGATATAATAAAAAAATTATTAATATAATAAATTTTATATAAAAATTAATAATAAATAATATTTCATTAACAATGAAAATTTAAAAACATTTTATTTAATATAATTATCTACAATAAACAATAGGTCATAATTAAAAATTATGTATAAAAAAAAAATGATGTTGGTTTATTATATATTGTCCCTACCCCCATTGGTAATTTATTAGATATAACATACCGATCTATTAATATTTTAAAAAATGTTGATTATATTGTTTCTGAAAATATAAAACACACATTAATTTTATTGAAATATTTTTCTATTAAAAATAAATTATTATCATTAAATATATGTAATGAAAAAAAAAAGAAAAATAAATATATTGATATGTTAAATAATGGTAAAAATATTGCAATTGTTTCTAAAGCCGGAACTCCTGTTATTAATGATCCTGGATATTTACTAGTTAAATATGCATATTCTAATAATATTAGAGTTGTTCCTTTACCTGGCGCTTGCGCAGCAATCACTGCGCTAAGCGCTTCAGGTTTAAAAACTAACCAATTTTGTTATGAAGGTTTCTTACCTAAAAAAAAAAAATCATGTGAAAAAAAAATATATTCCTTGTGTCGGGAATTACGTACAATCATTTTATATGAATCACCTAAACGATTAATTAATACGATTACATTAATTAAACAAATAATGGGCTCAAAAAGAAAAATAACGGTTGCGAAAGAAATAACAAAAAAATGGGAAAAAATAAAAAAAGGAACAACAAAAGAAATACTCTCTACTATTAAAAATGATACTAATTGGACGAAAGGAGAAATAACAATTCTAATTAGTGGAAAAAAAAAAAACAAAAATAATATTGTATCCTCTAAAATATTAAATACTTTCAATATATTAAAAAAAGAAACGAAAAAAAGTACAGCTATAAAAATAACTGCAAAAATATTTGGATTCAATAAAAATATACTATATAATAATGTAATAAATAAAAAATCTAATGAAGTTGATTGAACAGTCGCTGTATAATTTAATTTATTAAACAGAGGAAAGTCCGGGCTCCACAGGGTATAGTGCCAGGTAACACCTGGGAAGAGAGATCTTACGAATAGTACAACAGAAAATAAACTACCAAAATAAAATATTGAATCAAAACAATATTTTCCTTTGGAAAAGGTGAAATGGTGCGGTAAAAGCGCACCGCAAAATTTGGTAACAAATTTGGCACGGTAAACTCCACTAGGAGCAAGGTCAAGTAGGAGACATGTACCCGCATACGAAGCTCCGGGTAGACTGCTATGAATTAATAAGTAATTATTAATCTAGATAAATGACTGTTTTTAACAGAACCCGGCTTATAGATCAACTTCATTGTTGTACAAAAATATACGATATATCAATTAATTTAAACAATTAAAATATTAATATCCTACAATTTGTCTTTTGTCAATTATTATTAAAGAATATAGAATATTTTTTTTTATTTAAATAATTAGCTAATCAGCTATTATAGCGGATATCAATTCAATTATCAGATAATATAATCCAATGAACTATTGTGGATATCATATTTTTCCATTTTTGTACCCAAAAACCACCAATGCTAAATTAATAATTTCTAGTTACTATATTTATACCATCACTAAACAAATCTGTTATTAACAAATAATCATGAATTCAATATAAAATATTATTTAAATATTGGGTTGATTACATACTGGTAGTAGTATCAAATTATATATACCATCAGAATATCCTGTATTTTTCCTATCTAATTAGATAGACTAATAAGTCTCTAATAATCATGTTTTTAAAAAAACTATTTCCTATAATCTTTCTTTTTTGTTGTTACTGTATCATCATGATCAAATAGACGAGATGATAAACCTTTATCTATAAATAAATTTTCAAAAATATTTAACTAAAAAAGAAATATTTTTTTTATTTAAATAATTTAATAAAAAAGATGTTTTTTTTATATATAGTCATCCAATAACTGAATTAACAAAAGAATAAAATAATTCATATACAGTATTAGATATAAATATAAAAGGAGAAATTGGTGTAGATATCTTTCTTGAATGTAATCCAGCAAAACTTTTCTTAGTACGACTTTAACCTATTATTACAGGAGCATATAAATTATTAAAATCTCTTGAAACTGTATAATAAACATCTCTTTCCATAAAATTTTTATCACTAGCAATAAAACTACATAATAAATAATTGTATATAGATAAATAAGAATCTATCTATCCTAAACTATTTCTCAAAATATTTATATTAATTAAATATTCAAAAACAGATCCCACTGTATTAATAATTGTAGAATTAAAATTTAGAACCGAAGAATCAGTTAAATCAACTAAATTCTTTATTTTTTCTCAACTAAATAATTTAGGAAAAAATAAATTTATTTTTTTATGATCAAATAATAAATTTATATCAGGTAACCTAAAATATTTATCTATTTCTGTATATTTAGATATATTAATAGATCTGTCAATTGATATACATATTTCAAATAAAGAGATCTTACGAGACAAAACAAATGATTCACGACATTTATTATATGTTATCATAAGGAAATTTGCATAATTAAAGGATTCAGTATTATCTATAATACCCAATTAAATCGACACAATTAAACCATACGTTTTCTTTATTATAATTATTTCACTTGAAATATTTTTCTTTAAAAATAGTAATGCTTGTTATATATTATTAATTAAAAAATTTAAATCTTATTGTATATTATAGAATAATATCATTATAGATCCTTAATTAAAAATATATAAATAAAAAATAAAAAAAAATATCAATATATATTTTTCTAAATAAATTTTATTATTTATAATCATGTATAATTCATTTATATATTTCAACAAATATTTTATATATATTATTTCTAATACATTTCTATCAATATCATTAAACGATCAATATTTATCTAAAAAACTTTTATAATTAAAAATTTATTTTTTTAAAAATAAATTTTTTACATTCAAAAAATATTATATTTAAAAAAAAATGAAAAATTTTATTCAAATACCAACAGGTAAAAATGCTCCTGATGATATATATGGCATTATTGAAATTCCTGCATATTCCAGCCCTGTAAAATATGAACTACATAAATCTTATTATATGTTATATGTAGATAGATTTATACCTACAACTATGTTTTATCCTTGTAATTATGGATTTATAAATCAAACTCTTTCATTAGATGGTGATCCATTAGATATATTAATACCAACACCTTACCCTCTTCAACCAAAATCAATAATTCGATGCAATCCAATAGGATTATTAAACATGGAAGATGAATCAGGAGAAGATCAAAAAATAATAGCTGTACCACATAAAAAAATTACACAAGAGTATATAAATATTCATGATATTAATCAATTATCTATATTATTAAAAAAACAAATTATTCATTTCTTTAAAAATTATAAAAAATTAGAAAAAACAAAAAAAGTAACAATAAAAGGTTGGAAAAATGCAAAAGAAGCAAAAATAGAGATAAAAAATTCAATTCATAGATATAAACAAACAAAAAAAAATAAATGTTAAAAAATTATTAAAATTTTGAATAATAAAGTATTAATAAATAAATATTTATTTTTAATTTATATAAATAATTAAAAAATTTGAGATTATAATTATGTCAAAAATTTGTCAAATTACAAAAAAAAAATCAATGTTAGGGCAAAATCGTTCACATTCTATGAATGCTACTAAAAAAAAATTTTCTTTAAATATACAATATCATAAATTCTGGATTCCAGAAGAAAAAAAATCAATAAGAATACGGGTATCAGCAAAAGGATTAAGAATGATAAATAAATTTGGAATTTCAAAAATATATAAAAAATATATCATATAAAACGAGAAAAAAATGGCAAAAAGTAAAAGGATTAAAATAAAATTAATTTCTACCTGTGGAAGTAAACACTACTATACTACTACTAAAAATAAAAGAAACCTGGTTAATAAATTAAAACTAAAAAAATATGATCCCATATTAAAAAAACATTGTTTATATGAAGAAAAAAAAATAAAATAATTAAAAAATACAATTAAAAATATAACGTTATATTTTATTACTGGAGATCTATAATAGATCTCCAGAGAATTATATTTTATTAAATATTTTATTGTATAAGAATAAAATAAGTATGATATATATATATTAAAATTATTAAAACTCTTATATATAAAAATATAATTACTTAGAGAGAAAATGTATAATATGATTTTTTAAATAATAAAATAGATATTTAATAAGAAACTTACCTAAAAAATATAGACTATATATAAAATATTTTAATAAAATTAAACCAAAAATAAAAATAATAATTAAAAAAGAAGAAAATAACGATGTATTTGGTGATAAACGATTAAACATCATAAAGGCTATATACAAAATTAAAAAAAAAAATAAAATAGGTAAAATAAAACGTACACAATTAATAATTATATCACTAAAAAAACTAATAAAAGACAAAAAAATATTTTTATGAATCAATGTTTTATTTAACGGTAACACATAAAAACTTTTTACTAAAAAAACAACTAAATTTAAATGTGTATTATATATAAAAAATAAAACTAAAAAAAAAATATTTAATAAATGTGATATAACAGCTGAATAAAAACTATGACCTAAATCAAAAAAAATAGAAGCTGATAAACCTATTTGAGCGCTAATAATTTCTCCAATAAAAATCATACAAGAAAATAAACATTGAATAAATAAACCAATTATCATTCCAGTAAATATTTGATGCAATAAAACAATAAAAAAATCTATAGTATAAATACTATAAGGAAAGTTAGATATAAACGGGGCTAGTAAATTACTAATCAAATAAACTAAAACAATTTTTGTAGATAAATTAATATGCATATTATAAAATATTTTAGAATAATTTAATACTGAAAAAATACGAGTCATTATTAAGACAATTTTACTAGTAACTATAGGTATAAAGTGATAAAATAAATTGTTTATCATAATTATTAATTAATTTGTGATATTATATGAAAAATATTTTTTATATAATTAAGGGTTAATTGTAGCATCCAAGGTCCAAAAAATATACAAGAAAAAAAAACAGAAATAATTTTTGGTATAAAAGAAAATGTTGGTTCATTAATTTGTACTGATGATTGAAAAATACTCATCAAAACACCACTCAATAAAGCTGATAATAAACATGGAGCAGATAATAACAAAGTAAATTTAATAGAATCCTGAAATAATGTAATTAAAAATTCTTGATTCATAAAAATATCCGTTATAATTAATAATTTAAAAAATTTTATATAAAAAAACTTCTTGAAAGAGATAATATCAATAATTTCCAACCATCTGATAAAACAAATAATATTAATTTCAATGGTAATGAAATTGTAGAAGGCGGTACCATCATCATTCCTAAAGACATCAAAACACTCGCAACAACAAGATCAATAATTAAAAATGGTAAAAAAATCATAAAACCAATTTGAAAAGCAGTTTTTAATTCACTTATTATAAATGCAGGCAATAAAACTTGAATCGGGATATTATCTTTATTAATAGATGAAGATATTTTAGCTAAATTCAAAAAAACAGAAATATCAGATTTTCTTGTTTGTTTTAACATAAATTGACATAACGGTTTTATAATATTATTTACAGCAGTATCAACATTAATCTCATTTTTATATAAAGGAACAATCGCTTTATTATAAATGTTATCTAATATTGGAGACATAATAAAAAAAGTTAAAAACAAAGATAATCCAATTAATACTTGATTAGGTGGGGAATAAGGGGTTCCAATAGCACTTCTTAATAAACCCAACACAATAATAATACGAGTAAAACATGTCATCATCAAAAAAAAAGCAGGAATAAAACTAAGCAAAGTTAATATCATTGATGATTGAATAGAAAGATTTAATATATCAGATCCGTTAAAAATTAAATTATGCACTGAATCAGTAGATACATTTTTTAATAAAAAAACAGGAAAAATAGATAAAAAAAATCTTGTACATTGATACATCATTTCACCTCACTTAAACCGATTAAAAAAAAATTGAAATATATTTAAAAAAAAAGTATAAAGTGAATATTTTTTTTGTTTTTTTAAAAAATTTATTTTATTTGGAGGTAATTCTTTTATTAAATTAATTGAATTAGTTGTGATACCTAATAAAAATTTATTGTCATTAACATATAATATGCCAATATATTGTGTAGGACTTAAATAAATTTTATCTATCATATATATTTTATCAATACAATTATTTTTTTTGCAAAATAATTGACATTTGGTTATTAACAAAAATAATAAATATAAGAATAAAAAAAAATAAATATATTTCTTTCCAAACATACTAATATAATTATACTGATTCCATATTTTATCTTGTATATTATAGTTTTTACTAAATTGAATATAACTATATAATTCCATAAAATATCCATATTATTAAATAATATATTAAAATTAATTTTATAACAATTTTATTATTCGAACTCCATATTTTTCATTATGAACAACTAATTCTCCTAAAGCAATAAGATGATTATTTACATAAATATTTAATGGTTCGTCTACTTTATCCTCTAATTCTATAATAGAATCTTGTGATAACTGTAATAATTCTTTAATAGTAATTTTTTTTTTACCTAATTCTATTGTAATAGAAACAGGGGTGGATATGATTGATGAATGATATAATGATAAATTATCAATTATTTTATCACTTAAATCTGTATTTTTTAATTCTTTTTTTATCACACTATTATCATTAGCATTATTTATATTATCATCTGAATTGATTTTATTTAAAACTAATTGTACATTATTTTTTTTAAAATTTTCATTTTTTTTTTGCATAATATTATTCTCTATAAGAGTAAATGATCATTTTCATAATAATTTAAATATTATATATAATATCTCAATTCATAAAAAAAATATTATTTTAAAAATTAATAAATATATCAATATATTCTATTAAATTTTTTAATTTATAAATTTTTCTACAATATTAATAGGTATATAAATTTTTAATATACTAATTACTTTATTTAAATTTATTTGAAAAACAAAAGAAACATAAGACAAATTAAAAAAATGGCTACATAAACAATTATTTATTGTAATATATTTAAAATTGTTAATCACAGATGTTGAAATATTTTTTAAAAAAGTTTTATTGAATATTAAAAAAATTCTTTCAAACAAAATATTTACAATATTTATTTCATTTTTATTTAAATTGATATTTTTATCATTTTTATATAAATTACATGTATAGTTACCAAAAAAATAATTTATAAAAATAGAAAAAAAGTTACTTTTTAAAAGAAATAAACATTTATCTGTATAATTATTCAAACAAAACTGTTTTCCTATATAATTAGCATATATATAATTCATATTTTTATCATTATATTCAATATAACTTTCTAAAAAATCTAAATCAACATAAAAAGAAAAAAATTTTCTAAATTCTTTTTTAAATAAAACACAAAAATCATTAAAAAAAATTTTAAAAAAAAACTTCTTTTTTTTGAAAATCAAATTTAAAAAATTTATACGATTTAATGTCTTTTCTTTTGAAAACTTAAATAAAAAATCAGATTTTAAAGATATAAAATGTGATTTTCTATTTTTTATATAAATATAAGCCGGTATATATTTTTTTAATAACATATTATTTTCACATATAATATCATAAATAATAAAAGTAAATACATGAATATTAATTATTTTTTTATTATTTTAATAAATAATTATAAATATTTAAACAAATAATATTATCTTCACGTTGTTCTATTATTTTTTTTTGTTTATTTTTACGATTTTTTAATCGTTTTTCTAGTTTTTTCCATTGTTCTAGTTTAATATATAATTTTTTATGTACTAAAATTCTTTTTTGAATCTGTTTTTGTAAATAATTTATTAAAATATTTTGTTGAATCATTAATTTTTGTAACATTAATAAAAAATTTATATATAATTGAATTATATACTGTAAAATACCATAAAGAAACTTTTTATATAAAAATAAATTATATTGATAATAGTATTTTTCTAATTGTAATAAATATTTTTTTATTTCTATTTTTTTATTTTTATAATTTTCCATAGAACAAATATTTTTTTTAATATCTAATTTTATTTTTTTTTAAATATGTGTATATAAGAAATATTAAATTTCATATGTATAATCCTTAATATATTAAATTCGTTTTAATAATTCTGTTAATTCTAAAATAGATTGATTATATGTACAGCGTTCCAAAAATTTTTGTTGTAAAAATTTTTCTAAAAAAGGCCAAATCTTGATTGAATCATCTAGTAATTTATTATTACCTGAAGAATAAATCCCTAAATTAACTACATCACTATGATGATAGTAGCATGAAATTAATTTTTTAATATAAATAGATTGTTTTTGATGATTATAATCAATAATAGAATGCATAGATCTACTAATTGATTTTTCGATATCAATAGAAGGATAATGACCAGATTTTGATAAAACATTAGATAGCATGATATGACCATCTAAAACAGATTTTGCTATATCTAATATTGGATCATTATATTCATCACCTTCAGTTAAAATAGTATAAAAAGAAGTAATTGAACCAAATCCCTCACTATTAATATTACCCGTACGTTCAATTAAATATGGTATATCAGAAAAAATAGAAGCTGGATAACCTTTCAACACTGGTACTTCATGCATAGAATTAGATATTTCTCTATAAGCCATAGCATATCGTGTAAGTGAATCTACAATTAATAAAACATGTTTATTATGTTTACAAAAATATTCTGCAACTGATGTTGCATATTGAACCGATTGAATTTTAAACATCGGGGAAACATCTGCTGGGGATACAATAACCACTGATTTTTTTAAACTTTCAACTCCTAATATATTGTTAATAAACTCTCTTACCTCTCTTCCTCTCTCACCTACTAAAGAAATGATAATTACATCTGCATTAGTGTGACGTGATATCATTCCTAAAAGCATACTTTTTCCTATTCCAGCTTGAGAAAATATACCCATTCTTTGACCTCTACCTACAGTCAATAAGCTATTGATAGCACGTACACCTGTATCTAAGACTTCAGTAATTAAAGTTCTTTTTAATGGATTAATAGATGATTTAAAAAAATCAAATAACATTTTTTTTGATTTAATGTTACCTAAATTATCTAAAGGATTACCAAAACCGTCAAGCACTCTTCCAAGTAATTCAAATCCAAATGGAAATTTTAAATATGTATTTATTTGCTTATCAAAATTGCATTGCGAAAAAACTTTTGCGCCAGGAAAAATACCATCTAATTTTTGAATAGGTATTAAAAAAACTATTTTTTTTTTAAAACCTAATATTTTGCATGCAATAGTAGTCAATTTATTGTTAGATATACATTCTACCCAACAAAAATTTCCTATAGGAAGATACACACCAGTAGCTTCAATAATTAAATTGTTTACACTAATTACTCGACCAAAAGATAATTCATGAGAAAAAATTGATATATTTTTTTCAAATTTATCAATTTCATTAAACCATTTATTTAATACATCATTCATATTTATTAATCCAGTAAATTAGCGGCTTTATAAATTCTATCCCAGAAAGACTGAATTGTAGAATCTACTTCTCCTTCTGATGTAATAATACGATAACTATTAATATCCATTTTTTTATTCTTAATAACAGTCCATCCATATGTATTCATTAATATTCCAAATCTCTTTATTATAATATTATAATTATCTGGATGAACATGTAATTGTAATTTATTAAATATATATTGTGATTTTTGAATTAATTTATTAATTTTTTCTATTATATAATTTTTATTAACTAAAAAAATATCATCTACTAAAATTTTTGATATATGTAATACAATTCGTATCAAACGTTTTGAAAAACTACTATTAAATTGATATATAGCAATTCGAAATTTTTTTAATAAATCTGCATATTGCATTTCCACACACTTATCTATGCTCTTTAAAAAATAATTATTTAAATAAGAACATCCTTGTAACCATCCGGCTATATACCCTTTTTGATATCCTTTAATTAATCCATTTTTATATCCTTTTTGATATATATCAGAATATAATGTATTATTTTCTTTTTTTTTAGTAATTTCAATAAATGATATATCTTTATATTTTGTATAATTTGATGTAGTAACTAAATCAAAGGTTTTATTTAAATTTTTAGGTTTCCATTTTTTCCATAAATTATTTTTTAAAATATTTTTCATATACTACGACCTATTATTCTTTGATAATAATTTTATTATCTTGTATAAATTTTTTAATATTTTTTAGTAATAAATTTTTTTTTAAATAGATGGTTTCAAAAGAAATGAATTTTTTTTTTAAAATATACTTTTTAAAATATTCATATTCTTCATATGACATATTAGAAATAAATTTATCTTTTATTAATATATCTACATATTCTAAAATAATACACAAATTATCTATATTTGTATTATTAATAATGAATTTAATACTACTATCTTCAATATTAATTATATTTTTAAATTTAAAATATTTACTAATTATTTTATTTAAAATATCAATATATGGAGTATTTATTTTTCTGACTAATTGAATAATATTATCATCTCTAAAGGAAGAGATAATCTTTATTATTTTATTAATTCTTTCTTCTTCTAAAAGAAGATTATTATGTATATTTAAATAAGAATGAATTATTTTATTTAATTCAATAAATCCAATACTATTTAAACCTGAAAAATTAATCATTTTTGTTAAGATATCTGATCTTTTTATTATATTAAATAATAATAATATTTGTATAGATAATTGAGTATTAAAATATATTAATAAAGCTGCAATAATATTTATATTTTCTTTTTTAATTAATATAAAAATCTTTTTGGAACCTAATTTCTCTAAATTAGAAACATTTTGTAAAAAAGAACTCTTAATTAAACTATTTTTGAATAATTTATAAGACTTATCAGTATCTATAGTTTTATCTAACATTTTTAATAAATATGTCTTAAAATCGAAATTAAAAATATTTTTTTTTTTTAAAACATCATAAAATTCATAAATAACACTATCAAAATATTTTATAATTTTTATATCAAATGATATGATAACATCAATAAACATTTTAATTTCTAATTCAGAAAAACACTTTAAAACTCTCACTGAATCTTTTATATCCATAGATATTAACAATAAAGCACTTTTTTGTATACCACTTAAATGCATCATTTTTTATTTATCCAATAACGTATAACTTTTTCAATAATTTTTGGATTTTTTTGAAGAATATCTTTTTTTACAAAAAAATCATTTTTATTTTGATCATTAGATTTATCAAGATCAGATATATTAGTATGATTCTGAAAATTATTTTTTTTACATTTACTAATACTATTGGAGGAATTTAAAAAATCTTTTTTATTACTAATAAATATTTTTTTTATAAATAAAAAACAAAAAAATAAAATAGTAATTAATATTCCAAAAAAAATATATATTTTATAATATTGATTAAAATTTTTATATATAAAATTATTTTGAAAATTTAAAGCATCAGAAGAATCAGAAAATATATAATTCATTATTTTAATATGATCGCCTCTATTGCTTGAAAAATCTATTGCTAATTTAATTATTTTCTCTACATCCTTTAATTCTGCTTTAGATAAAGGTAATAATATACCAGAACTATTTTTTTTATAATTTATCAAAATAGTTATTGTTAAATTTTTAATATCTGATTTTTTAAAACCTAAAAAAGATATATTATCATCTCTATATACTAGATTAAGATCTAATTTATTATTTTTTAAATTAGAAGACAAATTATTTTGATTTAATAAAATATTATGAATATAATTCATCAAAAATAATTTAGAAAGAAAATCATTTTTCATGATAAATTTATTATTACGGTTATATTGATATGATAAAATATTCGAAACATTATTTAGTGATTTTTTTAATTTAGGTTTTAATATATTTATATTCTTTATTGGAGAATCATTAACGGGGATATTTTTATATTCTCTATTAATTTTAACATGTACAACAAAATTTTTTAATCCATATATTGGAATTAAAATTTTATTAATGCGATCACGATAATACTCTTCTAAAATACTAATATTTTTATATTGTTTATGATTAAAAAATTTTGTATTATTTAAATTAAATTTATTTAAAATGTTTCCAAACTGATCAACTAAAACAATATGATTAGGAGATAAATTAGGTACACTTCCTGATATTAATAATATAATAGCATCAATTTGTTCTTGTGTTAAACTAGTATTAGGAAATAAAGTCACAACTATTGAAGCCGAAGGAACTTGTTCGTCTCGAAAAAAATCAGTATCTTTTGTACAAACCAGGTGAACTCTAGCGTGTTGGATAGGAAAAATACGCTCTAATGTTTGAGATAATTCACCCTCTAATCCTCTATGATAATTAATATGTTCATGAAATTGACTAATACCAAACTTTTCTTTATCTAATAATTCAAAACCATGATTTTTTTTTATAATATTATTCTTTAATAAAGAAAAACGTAATTCACTTAATTTATCTTCAGGTACTAATAATGTTCTAGAAGAATTATAAAACTGATATGAAATATGCATATTTTTTAATTTAGATATAACCCATCTACCATCTGCATCAGAAAGATTTGTATATAAAACAACATAATTAACTTTTCTTGACCAAAAAAAAACAGAAAAAAAAATACAAAAACTACAAAACAAAATAAAAATAAAAAATTTTATTTTATTAAAAAAATAAATTAAAAAATTGTTCCATTTTTTTTTCATATTTAAAAAAAACATACTAATAAAATTCATAATTTTTCCCTAAAAATAATTATAATATATTAAATAATTTATTAAAAATTATATTTTACAAAAAAATATTTTTAATTATCTAAAAATTTAAGTATATAATATATTATATATGATAATATAAAAATTATATTATATAATATAAAATATTAATATAGAGAAAATATTATGAAAATAAATCATATAGAAACAAAAAAAACAAAACTTATAGAACCTATAAAAAAAAATAATCAACAAGAAAATAAAACATTTTTAAAAATATGGAAAAGTATATTAAAAAAATCATTTAATACATATCAAAATATACAAAAAAAAAATAATAATATTATTATTCCAAATAAAATAAATTTAAAAAACACAGAACTAAAAAAAAAACAAATACAACTATTAATACAAATTAATAATAAAATAATACAAACATATGAAGAAATAATGAATATGCCAATTTAATTATATTTAAAAAAATATTAAATATATTTAATTAAATATTTAATTAAGTGCAATTATAAATATAATTTATATTATATAAAATATTTTTTAGATGTATTATATGTTTAATACCATTTAATATAATAAAATAAGAATATTATATATTATAATTATTTGATAAATAAACATATAATATATTTTTTAAAAAAAATATTATTTTTAATATTTATTAAATTTATTTGTATATCAACCATTATTCTGGTATTTTTAATTTCATATATTTTATTAAGTTATTTATTCTAGATAAAAATTTATTTTTTCCAATATATAAAATTATAGAAGAAATATTTGGTGTATTTTTTTTACCCGCAATACCAATTCTAATTAAAACTGCTATATGTTTAAAAGATACATTAAATTTTAATACAGATTCTTTTATTAAAGAAAGAATATTTGATATATTCCATTGCGTTAATAAAAAAAATTTTTTATATAAAAAATTTAATATTTTTATATTACAATCATTACAATATAAATGTATATCAATTATTTTGGGTATATTAATATCCTGATAAAAATAACTATATGATAAAGCAAATTCATCAAATGTCTTATGATGACATACAAAATCTTTTATTAAACCTTTTATATTAATATTTTTATCTAACGAAATTTTCTTTATTTGAATATACATCATAAAATATTGATAAACTTTTTCAAAAGGAAGATTATTTAAATGATAATGATTTAACCATAAAAGTTTTTGATCGTTGATTATACTAGATGATTTACTAAGAGATTGAAAATTAAATAAATTTTTCATTTCACTAATTGTAAAAATTTCTTTATCTTTATACGACCAACCCAATCTCAAAATATAATTTAATATTGCTTCTGGTATAAAACCTTTATGAATATAATTATTAATACTCATTGAATGATTTCGTTTAGATAATTTTTTTCCCTGAATATCTAAAATCATTGATACATGAGCATATACTGGAATTCTTGCATTTAATGCATTAAATAAATTAATTTGTCTAGGAGTATTATTAATATGATCTTCGCCTCGAATAACATGTGTTATATCCATTTTCCAATCATCAATAACTACACAAAAATTATATGTTGGCATACCATTAGATCTCTGAAGAATTAAATCATCCAATTCATTATTCGAAACACATATTTTACCTCGAACCATATCTGTAAATTCAACAAGTCCTGAAGTAGGATTTTTAAAACGAACAACATATGGAATATTAGATTTTTTAATAAGAAAATTTTTATATCGACATTTTCTATCATATTTCGGCTTTTCTTTATTTAAAATTTGATTTTTTCTTAACTTATCTAATCGCTCTTGTGAACAATAACATTTATATGCAATATTTTTTTTTAACATAAATAAGATTATATCTTTATATATCTTTAATCGATTACTTTGATAAAAAGGTCCTTCATCCCAAAATAAACCTAAATAATTTAATCCATACAAAATATCTTTAATAGAATCATTATTTACTCTTTTAATGTCAGTATCTTCAATACGAAGAATAAATGATCCATTATTTTTACGCGCAAATAACCAAGAATATAAAGCAGTACGTAAGCTACCAATATGTAATTGACCTGTTGGACTGGGGGAGAATCTAGTTTTAATTTTCATAAATGCACTCAATTTTTCAAATAAAAATTACTATAAATGTTCATAATAATAAATATACTATAATAATTGTATATTTTTTAACCAAACAAACAAATATATGCAAAATATATATTGACTCATAATATATCTGCTCTACAATAAACAATAGAACAAGGGTGATTAGCTCAGTTGGTAGAGCTTCTCCTTTACACGGAGAAGGCCGGCGGTTCAAATCCGTCATCACCCACAAAAAATAAAAAGGGTCGTTAGCTCAGTCGGTAGAGCAGTTGACTTTTAATCAATTGGTCGCAGGTTCAAATCCTGCACGACCCAAAAATATTTAATTAATTTTTTATTTTATTTCGATATAAAAAAAATATTTAATATCTTAATTAACTTTAAAATAATTATTTTATTATTCTTTTTTTGTATAAATTTAATAATTGAATTTGCAATATTTAATCCAATACCCTTTATTTTTAATAATGTTAAATAATCTGTATATAAAAATTTTGTTATAGACATATAATAATTTGATAAACGTTTAGCAGAAGAAGATCCAACATACAAGATTCCTAAAGCGGAAATAAACTTATCTAAACTAACATTTTTAGAAAAATGGATATTTTGAATAATTTTATTAGATAGTTTTTTACCTACTCCTGGTATTTTCAGTAAATGATGAGTATTTAAATTAAAAAAATCTACAGGTGTATTTAAATAACCATAACTTATTAATTTAATAATATTTTTTTGACCTAATCCTTTAATTTTTAAACCGTGTTTTGAAGAAAAATAAATTAATCTTTTTAAATTCTGATCAGGACATAAAAAATCATGAGGACAATAATAAGAAACCAAATTAGTAGAATATAATAATTTTGTACCACATGATAAACAATTAAGTGGAAAAATAATCTTTTTAATTGATTTATCCCTTTTATTTACTAAAACCTTTCTAATTTTAGGAATTACTTCTCCAGCACGATATACAATAATATAATCATTAATATGTAAATCTAACGCTTTAATCATACCAATATTATATACAGATGCTTTACTAACTATAACTCCGCAAATATTTACAGGTATAAAATGAGCAACAGGTGTAATTACACCAGTTCGACCTATTTGAAAAGATATATCTATAATTCTTGTTTCAACATCAAAAGATGGGAACTTTAAAGCAATAGACCATCTAGGATATTTTTCTACATAACCTAATTTTTTTTGTAAAATAATAGAATCAACTTTTATAACAATTCCATCAATTTCAAAATTTAATTTAGGTCTATAAATATTAACAGAATTATAAAATTTTATAATATTACTGATACAATCAGATAATAGAAAATTTTTATTTAATGGAAATCCCCATTCTTTTATTTTTATCAATCGTTCATAATGACTATTAATTGTTTTATTATAATTAAATAAACCATAGCCATATACAAAAAACATTAACTTTCTCTGTTTAGTAACTGTATGATCTAATTGACGTAAAGAACCAGCTGCAGCATTACGAGGGTTTGAGAATATCTTTTTATTATTAGAAATACGAGATTGATTTAAAACAAAAAAATCAGATTTTTTCATAAATACTTCTCCACGTATTTCTATTTTTTTAGGAATATCATTCCCTTTTATTTTTTTAGGTATAGAAGAGATTGTAAAAATATTTTTTGTAATATCTTCTCCAATTCTACCGTCTCCTCGCGTAGAAGCCGAGATTAATAAACCATTTTCATAAAATAAACTAACTGCCAATCCATCGAATTTTAAATCACAATAATATTTAATATTATCTGTATTTTTTATATACTTTTTTATTTTTTTGTCAAAATAGATAATATCAGAAATATTATTTGTACTATTTAATGATAGCATTGGTGTTTTATGAATATATTCAGAAAAAACATATAATTTTTTCCCACCAATTTGATTTAAAATATGATCTGATATATCCAGAGAATTTGTTTGTCTATATTCTTTTTCTAATTGAATTAACTGCATACGTAATTGATCATAAATAGAATCCGATATGATTGGAGAATCTAAAGTATAATACATGTAGTTATGATATCTTAACTTTAATCGTAATTCTATAATTTTATCATAAATTAATTTATTCATAAAAACACCATTAAATAAAGATTTACTAATAAATTAAAAAAATATTATATATACTGATATTACTTTTTAATAAAAATAAATATAAATATATATTTAACTTAATTAAACATACATATATCACCATAAAAATGAATAATAAAAAATATATTTTTTCACCAATATCTGGTATCGTGCAAAATATTTATGAAACAAAAGATTTTTTAAATTACACAAAAAAAATAATAATTCATTCAACTAAAAAAATAATTGTTTCTCCTTGCGATGGAATTATTAAAAATTATTTTCCTAAAAAAAAGAATTTTATAATTCAATCTAATTCTAATATAAATATATATATAAAAAATAAATATATTTTAAAAAATAAAAAAAAAAATAATTTTTTTTCTATGAAAAAAAAATCTACAAAAATATGCTCTGGAGAAATTATTTTTATAATAAATGAGTTAACAAAAAAAAATAAATCTATGTATGTTCAAACAACAATTGAAATTTCATGTAATCAAAAAATGAAAAAAATAAAAAATTCTTTATATAAAGTCAAAGCAGGGATTACAATATTAACATATATAAATTAAAATTTTTTTTAAATAAAAAATTATTTTTTTTAAAAACAGTTACTAATAAATAATTCTAATAAATTATAATATTTTATATTATAATTTATATGGATAAAAAAATATTTTATTTATTAAATAATTTATTTCTCCAAACATTTAATGCATTTACTCTCAATCGATATAATTCATTTTTTATTTCAACACCGTGAAATAAATTTTTATTTATAAACGAATTAATTGTTATACTATTAATAACTAAAAACATAGATTTTAATAAATTACCTAATGTAATATTTTTTTTTAAATTTGTTAAATTATTTGAATAATAAAAATTTAAATATATTAATTTATTTAATCTTCCCGGTTTTCTCCATACATCGATAATATTAAAAAAATTAACAATTAATTCAGAACTTTGTGATGCAATTGTTTGTAAAAAATTATGAAATCCACATAAAAAAATTGTAATTTTTTCAGTCTCTCTTGGAACTTTTAATCGTTTACATAAACTTTTTATTAATAAAACAGGTTGTTCATAAAAAAAATAATTTTTTATATTAATAATAGAAATAGAATACATTTGACTCATAAATTGTAAAAAATAAGCAAACCTTATATCTAGTTTATTTGTAATTTTAGAAATACGAGATAATTCAATCAAACTATAACGCAAAAAATTATCTTTATTCATAAAAAAATGATATACAAAAGCTTGTTTATAAAAAAAATTAATTTCTGGAAATAAATAAATTAATGCATTACAACTATGTAATACCTGAAAATAAACATGGGGACTAGGTGAACATAAACCTTTTTTAGTTTCATTCCAAACTCTTTCAGGGGTTAAATATAGTAATTCTTTTCGATTACAAATTAATTTCATTAAAAATAAAGTTTTTTTTGCAATATAAAAACCTAAATGAGATAATTGAGCAGCAAATCGAGCCACTCTTAATACTCTCAACGGATCTTCCTGAAAAGAAGATGAAACATGTCTTAAAACTCTTTTTTTAAGATCGCTTTTTCCGTTAAAAAAATCAATAATATTTCCAAAATTATCTTGTGCCATTGAATTAATTGTTAAATCACGTCTAATTAAATCATCTTTTAAGGTAATATGAGGAGAAAAATCAAATAAAAAACCTGAATATCCAACTCCATTTTTTTTTTCTGTTCTAGCTAAAGCATATTCTTCATGTGTTATAGGATGTATAAAAACCGGGAAATCTCGTCCTACTTGTTGATATTTTTTTTGTAACATCTTTTCTGGAGTAGAACCAACTACTACCCAATCACGATCATGAACTGGAAAACCTAATAAACGGTCTCGAATAGACCCACCAACCAAATAAATTTTCAATACAATGTCCAAATAAAAGTTTAATAAAATTAAATATATAAAAAATTAAAGAAAAAAATTTTCTTTATACAACAATAATTATTATTTATATACAATCTAAACTACTAAAATTTATTGATTAAAATATAATACTAATAAAATTAATTAATATTATCATTAATTAATAAATCTGGATATACTTTAATAGATTTATGGAAAGAAAATAAACCTAAATTATATTTTAAAAAACCTACATATGCAATCATAGCTGCATTATCTGTACAAAAAACTTTTTCAGGAAAAAAACATTTTCCTTGATTAGATTCAACTAAATTTTTCAATTTTTTCCTTAATAAATCATTAGCACTAACACCACCGCATACTAAAAAATTTTTAAAATTAGTTTTTTGAATAGCGAGTTTACATTTTATTAATAAAGTATCTATTATCGCCTCTTCAAAAGCTTTAGCGATATTACATTTTTCTTGATATAAATCGGAATTATTCAAAATAATATTTTTTACATGTGTTTTTAAACCAGAAAAACTAAAATCTAAATTTGCATGTCTAGTCATAGGACGCGGGAAAACATATTTTCCTGATTGACCGTATTTTGCTAAATCAGATAATTTTTTACCGCCAGGATATCCTAATCCTAATAACTTTGCTATGTAATCAAATACATGTCCCACTGAATCATCTAAAGTTTTACCTAATATAGTATATCGACCAAAACTATATGCACTAATTAATTGTGTATTAGCGCCCGAAACTAGTAATGCTAAAAAAGGAAATATTTGATTTGTACGATTTAACATAACTGAAAATAAATGACCTTCTAAGTGATTTACTGGAATTATGGGAATATCAAGGGATAATGATAAAGAAAAAGCAATAGTTGCACCAACTAAAAGAGATCCTGAAAAACCGGGACCAACAGTATATGCAATTGCATCAAAAATATTTTTTTTAAAAGTAACATTCATATTAATTAAATATTTAGAAAAAATCTTTTTAATTAAAAAAATCAATTGACTTAAATGAGATCTTGCAGCTAATTCAGGTACTATACCGTTAAATTTAGAATGAATTTTATTTTGATTAAGTGTTGAATGAAAAATTAATCCTATTTTTTCATCATAAATAGCAACTGAAGTATCATCACATGATGTTTCTATTCCTAATATTCGCATAATTATCCTAAAAATTTTTTATAAATAAAATTGATTAAATATAAACTATCTATCTAAAAATCTATATTACATATTATGATATAATATGTATTATAAATACAAATATTATTCTGTATATATTATATTTCTACAATTCACAGAATTTATATAAGAAAATCATATTCTATTAATTTTTACTGTGTTAATATTCATTTATTTATTAAATAAATAAATTTTACGGAAATTATAATGCCAATTATTAAAATAAGAGATAATGAACCTTTTGATGTTGCATTAAGACGATTTAAACGATCTTGTGAAAAAGCTGGAATACTCTCTGAAATGCGCAGAAGAGAATTTTATGAGAAACCTACAACAGAAAAAAAACGCGCAAAAGCGTCAGCAATAAAGAGATTAGCAAAAAAGTTAGCACGTGAGAATGCAAGACGTATCCGAATGTATTAACAATAAATATTATTATATTCTGAAGTATTATGACCGTCTATTTTATATAGTAACGGTCAAAAATTAAAAATAAATATATGATAATTAAAAAAAAAAAAAAAAAAATTCCTCAGAAATTTATTCATGAATTAATAGAAAAAACAGATATTATTGAATTAATTAATAAATATATTACATTAACAAAATCAGGTGATAATTACAAAACTTTATGTCCTTTTCATAATGAAAAAACACCTTCTTTTATTGTAAATCAACAAAAACAATTTTTTTATTGTTTTGGTTGTGGAATACATGGCAATGTAATAGATTTTTTAATGCAATATGAAAAATTAGACTTTTTAAGTAGCATTGTAGAATTAACAACATTACATGGAATTAATATTCCTTATATCAATAATAATTATACCTTTAACAAAAAATATTCTTATAAACAAGAAATATATACAATTTTAAAAAAAATATCAAAAATATATACAAAAAATTTATTTTTTTTACCAAATTTAGCGTATGAATATCTTATAAAACGTGGTATTGAAAAAAAAACAATGAAAAAATTTTCATTAGGATTTGCAATATCACATAATTACCAAATCACTAATTATATTAAAAAAAAATATACAAATAAATCAATTATTAAAGATTGTGGATTAAGTCTCCAGAATACCAAAAAAATAAAATATGATCGATTTAAAGAAAGAATCATTTTTCCTATTAAAAATAAATACGGGCAAATTCAAGGATTTGGAGGAAGAGTATTAAAAAAAAATATCAAACCAAAATACTTAAATTCTCCTGAAACAATAACATTTTATAAAAAAAAAAATCTTTATGGAATATATGAATTAAATTTATATAACCCTAAACCTACAAAAATATTAGTAGTAGAAGGATATTTAGATGTTATTTCATTAAACCAATTTAATATTAATTATTCAGTTGCTTTACTGGGAACAATAATTACAAAATATCAAATACAAATACTGTTTAAAATTAGTAAAAATATTATTTTTTGTTTCGATGGAGATAAAGCAGGTAGAAAAGCAAATTGGACTTCATTACAATTATCATTATCTTCCTTAAATGATAATTGTACAATAAATTTTCTATTACTGCCAAAAAATGAAGATCCAAGCAGTTTAATCATTAAGGAAGGAAAAAAAAAATTTGAAGAAAGAATCCAAAAATCTGAAACATTATATTCATTTTTTTTTAGAAAAATTTCTGATAAAATGAATTTAAGTTGTATTAATGATTGTATAAAATTAAGTGTATTAACTATTCCATTAATTAAGAAAATTCCTAGTAAAATAATAAGAATTTATTTAATAAAAATTCTAGGAAATAAAATAGGAATATTAGACACATATCAACTAAAAAAACTAATTACTGTACCAATAAAAAAAACTTATAAAAAAACCATTATACCAATTAAAATCACTACAATGAGATTATTAATTAGTTTAATTATTCAAAATCCAAAATTAGTAAAAAAAATAAAAAAAATAGAAAAAATTAAACAATTAAAAATAATAGGAAAAAATATTCTTATTGAATTAATACAATTAATTATTAAAAATAAAATTTTTAAAACTGGACACTTATTAGAATTTTATAGATATACAAAATTAGAAAAAACTTTTAAATATTTAAGTACTTGGGACCATATGATTGCAAAGAATAAAATACATTCTATAACTAAAGAATTAGTTAACAAACTGTTAATACAACATCTAGAATATAAATATAATAAATTAATTACTTTAGAAAGAAAAAATGGCCTTAATAATGAAGAAAAAAATGAGTTATGGGCAATAAATAAAAAAATAATAAATATTAAAAATATAAAATATTAATTTTTAATAAATACTAAAAAATTTATTTTATTTTATTAAAAAGTTCATACTATAAGATGAATTATAGTTTATTTATATACAATATAAATATATTTATATATATAAAAAAACAGTACAATTAAATAAATTTCATATATAAATAAATATATATATTTTTTATAAAAATAAACTAATTAATATAAATGGATATCGTCTTATGAAAAAAAAACCAAAATCACAATTAAAATTACTTGTTTCACATGGAAAAGAACAAGGATACTTAACATATTCAGAAGTACACGATCATCTTCCTGATGAAATAATTGATTCAGATCAAATAAAAAATATCATACAAATGATAAAAGATCTAGGTATTCAAGTGGTAGAAGAAGCTAGAGAAATAGGTGAACTAATAATCAATGAAACCCCAGCAGATACAGATGAAGATACAGTAGAAGCTGCAGCTCAAGTATTATCTAATGTTGAAACAGAAATTGGTCGTACAACAGACCCAGTTAGAATGTATATGAGAGAAATGGGAACCGTAGAACTTCTTACTAGAGAAGGTGAAATCAATATTGCAAAACGTATTGAAGAAGGAATAAACCAAGTACAATGTTCTGTTTCTGAATATCCTGATGCTATTTTATATTTATTAAAACAATATAATCGAGTTAAATCAGGAAATATTCGGTTATCAGAATTAATTACAGGATTCATAGATCCAAATTCAGAAACAAATTTATCTCATCCTCCCGAAGATATACTGAATACTACAGAAAATAGTACAATAAAAAAAAAACTAAACATAGAACCTGAAGAAGAAATAGAAGAAGATTATAATCATATTGATCCAATTTTAGCAAAAAAGAAATTTTTACAATTAGAAAAACAATACAATATTACCCATAATATTATAAAAATAAAAAAAAGAAATCATAAAGATTCCATACATGCTATCCATGAACTATCTGAAATATTTAAACAATTTCGATTAGTTCCTAAGCAATTTAACTATTTAGTAAAAAATATGAGAAAAATGATTCAAAAAGTTAGATTACAAGAAAGAACAATTATGAAATTATGTATAGAAAACTGTAAAATGCCTAAAAAAAATTTTATACAATTATTTAAAGGAAAAGAAACAAATTTTAAATGGTATAATATCGCTTTAAATAAAAAAAAACCATGGTCATATAAATTATATTTAGTACAAAAGGATATAAATAAAAGCATTAAAAAATTACTAATTATTGAAAAAAAAACCGGATTAACTATTAAACAAGTAAAAAATATTAATAAACGTATATTATTAGGGGAAGCAAAAGCAAAAAGAGCAAAAAAAGAAATGGTTGAAGCAAATTTAAGATTAGTAATTTCTATTGCTAAAAAATATACTAATAGAGGATTACAGTTTTTAGATCTAATTCAAGAAGGTAACATAGGATTAATGAAGGCTGTTGATAAATTTGAATATCGTCGAGGATATAAATTTTCTACTTATGCAACATGGTGGATACGTCAAGCTATTACCCGATCAATAGCAGATCAAGCAAGAACAATACGTATTCCAGTACATATGATTGAAACAATTAATAAATTAAATAGAATTTCTAGACAAATGCTACAAGAAATCGGAAGAGAACCAACTCCAGAAGAATTATCTAAAAAAATGTTAATTCCAGAAGAAAAAATCAGAAAAGTTTTAAAAATTGCTAAAGAACCTATTTCCATGGAAACTCCCGTAGGAGAAGATGATGATGCACATTTAGGTGATTTTATTGAAGATACAAACTTAGAGTTACCTTTAGAATCTGCTACTTCCGAAAGTTTAAAAACAATTACAAATGATGTTTTATCCGGTTTAACTGAAAGAGAAGCAAAAGTGTTAAGAATGAGATTTGGAATTGATATGAATACAGATCATACATTAGAAGAAGTAGGAAAACAATTTGATGTGACACGTGAAAGAATACGTCAAATTGAAGCAAAAGCACTAAGAAAATTAAGACATCCCAGTAGATCAGAAATATTAAAAAGTTTTTTAGACAATTCTTAATTTAAAACAAATAAATTCAAAAATAATAAATAAATCAAATATAATATAAAAATATTTTTTCCATAAATTTTATATATAAAAAATATACTAAAAAATATATAAAATGACATATTATAATATTATTTAAAATTTAATAATTAAATATTATATCTTGTATAATATAAAAATATAATTTTTTTTATACTCTTAAAAAATAATTTATGTAATACAAATTACATTATATTTCAATAAGAAATAGATATATTTTATTCAATTTTTAAAAAATAAAAATTTCTACAAAAAATTGTAAAAAAATATATAATAATTTATTTATATACATTTGAATTTAAAATCCATAATCCTATAAAATAATAGAATTAAAAACCAATTATACAATCTGTATTGTTCTTTAAATTTCAATCCATTTACATGCTTTTCTTAATATCACGCGATATAAAGAATATCGCGTGATTGATAAAATATTTTTATCATATTATTTTATACAACATAAAAATAAATTTTATTTTTCAAGAAGAAGCAAACGGTTTTCTACATTATGTAATGCTATTTTGGTTTGTTTTTTAGACACCCCACCAATAGCGTTCTTTTTTTCTAAACAAGATTCTAATGTTAAATATTGATATATATCCTTTTCAATAACTGAACAATATTTTTTTAAAACTAAAAGATTTAATTCTTCAAGATATTTTTTTTGGCTAATCGCTTCTATAACAATATTTCCTGAAATATGATGAGCATCTCTAAATGATATTCCTTTACTTACTAAGTAATCAGCCAATTCTGTAGCATTGCTATAACCTTCCTGAGCTGTTTTTTTACAATGTATATCATTCAATTTCATGTTATTTAAAACTAAACTACTCATATTCAAGCATTCTTCCCAAATATCTAAACCTTGAAATAAATATTTTTTATCTTCTTGAAAATCTTTATTATAAGATAATGGTAATCCTTTTAATAAAGTAAACATAGAAATCAAAGAACCATATACTCCACTACACTTTCCTCTTATTAATTCTAAAATATCTGGATTTTTTTTTTGAGGCATTAATGAAGAACCTGAAGTTATTGCATCAGATAACTCAATAAAATTTGCTTCTCCGGAATTATAAAATATTAAATCTTCAGAAAAACGAGATAAATGCATCATACTAATAGAAGCTGCAGATAAAATATCTAAAATAAAATCTCTATCAGAAACACTATCTAAAGCATTAGTAGTGCAATCTGAAAAACCCATAAGCTTCGCTAATTTTTTTCTATCGATATTCCATGAAGTACCTGCTATAGCTCCGGACCCTAAAGGAGAAAAATCTAAACGGTTAATTACATCTAATATTCGTAATCGATCTCTTTCAAACATCTCAATATATGCTAAACACCAATATGAAAATGTGATGGGTTGTGCTCTCTGTAAATGCGTATAACCGGGAATAATAGTATTCTGTTGTAAAGAAGCATGATTAAAAAAACTACGTTGTAATTTAACAATTGCTTTTAAAATACAAGTTGATTTTCTTTTACACCATAATTTTAAATTAGTAGCAATTTGATCATTACGGCTTCTACCTGTATATAATTTTTTTCCTAATTCACCAATTTTATTTACTAAAATTGATTCTATCCAACTATGAATATCCTCAGAATCTGAAGATAAAATTTTATTAAAATCATATATATATTTTTTTAAAATCCACTTTAAAGTTTTTTCTATTAATTTTTGTTCATTATTTGTTAATATTTTAATATCAAGTAATATTTTTGACCATGCTATAGAAGATTTAATATCATCTTTTATTAATCTATAATCTACACTTAAGGAGTTATTAAATTTTTTAAACTGTATATCAGATACCTTTCTAAACCTACCACCCCAAAGAGACATATTTTTACCTCAAAATTGTAAAAAAATATTACATACTATTTTTTACGATTTAATGAACGAATACGTGATGACAATGAAAATAAACGAATAAAACCTTGAGCATCTAATTGACTATATACATTATCTTTACTAAAAGTAGCATATTCTTCTGAATATAATGTGTTTAATGATTTCTTTTGTATAATATTTACGGACCCTTTATATAATTCTACTATTACTTCCCCGGAAATACTATTTGATAAAATTTCTGAAGATTTTTGAAGTGATTTTCTTATTGGGGTAAACCATTTACCATCATATATTATGAATGACATATCTAATGCAATTTTATTTTTCCAATACATACTATCTCTGTCAAATATTAACTGCTCTAAACTTCTTAATGCATGATATATAATTGTTCCACCTGGGGTTTCATAACAACCTCTTGATTTTATACCAATAAGACGGTTTTCTACAATATCAACACGACCAATAGAATGTTTACTTCCTATCTTATTTAAGATATTTAAACATTCGTATGCATTCAAAAATGAGTGATTTACTGCTACAACGCAACCCTTCTTTACTTTTAAATGTATTTTTTCAGATTGATTTGGAGCATCACAAGGATTTGTAGTCCATACCCAACAATCATTATTTGGAGCATTCCAAGTATTTTCTAAAACTCCTCCCTCAGTTGATACATGAAAAATATTTTCATCTCTACTGTAAATCTTTTCTTGAGTTACATTAGTATGAATATTTTTTTGACATAAATATTCTAATAATTCTTCTCTAGATTTAAATTTCCATTCTCTCCAAGGAGCTATAACGATTAATGAGGGATCTAAAGCAGCATACGCTAATTCAAAACGTACTTGATCATTTCCTTTTCCTGTTGCTCCATGACTTACACCAATTGCATTAATTTTATGAGCATAATCTACTTGAGCTTTAGCAATTAAAGGTCTAGCAATTGCTGTTCCTAATAGATATTGTCCTTCATATATTGCTCCAATTTTTAACATAGGAAATATGTAATGATTTACAAAATCATTTTTTAAATCAGCAATATAACAATCTGAAGCTCCAGACATCATAGCTTTTTCTCGAATAACTTTTAAATCTACATTTGATTGACCAATATCTGCAACAAAAGCAACAACATTAAATTTATAATTATCTTTTATCCAAGGTATAATTGCTGAAGTATCTAACCCGCCTGAATATGCTAATACTATTGTATTTTTTATACTTCCGTTTTTCATATTTTTTATAAACCTATTTTATTTTATTCTATAATTTTAGTGCCGATAGATTTTCCTGTAAATATATCTACTAAATCATTTAAATTATGCCAACTTGTTATTTCAACTGATTTTTTTAAAATTTTTGATGCTATTAATGCAGATTTTATTTTAACAACCATTCCATTATTTATGGAACCAGAATCAAATAAATGATTTACTTCATGATGAGAAATTTCTTTAATACGCTGACCTTTACTATCTAAAACTGCATTTACATCAGTTAATATAATTAAATTTCCATTTAATATAATTGTTAATATCATAGCCACGATGTCGGAATTAATATTAAAAATATTGCCTTCTAAATCTAATCCGATTGAACAAATAAACGGAATGATATTTTTGTTTAAAAATATCTGAATAATTTTTTTATATTCTAATATTTTTTTTTTATTTTTTTTTAAAAAAATATTAACTTTAGTTAAAGAAATAGATTTCATCATTAATTCATTAAAAAAATCTGGTAACAATATACTTTGCCCTTTAATTTTATATCTTTTAGACCAAGCTAATAAATATATATTAACAAAATTAGGAACTGTAGAATTAAGAATATTCATAGTATTTAATTTTTTAATTGAACAAAAATTGTTCTTAGGAGAAAAAAAATTGAATTTTTGAAGAAGTGTTCTATTAAAAAAATTACCACCATTAACTAAAATAATTTCTTGTTTTTTTAACTTATAAAAACTATACATTTCTTTAAATAAACGTTTTATAGCATTATTGCTATGTAATAATATACCGCCTATTTTTACTACTAAAGGACCTTCCATTATCAAAACCTTATATTAAATATTTAATTATTTGATTCTATAAAATTTCTTATAAACATAATAATTAAAATAAAAATTTAAATACAATTTTTAATATAAACAATATACCCTTAATTAATCAAGGATAAAAATTTATTTAATTAAAATAAATAAATTTTATATTGAATAAAATATGATGAAATAATTTTATTAACTAGACAACATAATCATAAATTAAATTTATAAACTAATATTTATTAAAAAAACTAAATTAAACCTAACTTACGGCAAATTTTAAAACTTAAATCGGATTGATTTAATGTATATAAATGAAAATTCTTGATACCTTCATGATATAAATTAATTATCAAATCTACAGCAATATTTACACTTAAATCAATACATTTATTTATATTTTCTGAATTCTGATAAAAAGAATCCAAAATCCAATTCGGAACATAAACATTTGTCATATTAATAAATTTTTTTAATTGATTAATATTTAATATAGGTAATATGCCAGGTATTAAATCGATTTTTAGTCCTATTCTTAAACAAGAATCACGAAACTTTAAAAATTTATCAACACTAAAAAAAAACTGTGTAATAGCTGTATTAACACCTAAATCTACTTTATTTTTTAAATTTATTAAATCCTCTTGTAAACTATGAGATTCAGGATGTAACTCAGGATATGCTGCTACTAATATTTCAAAATCATTTACAGATTTTAATAATTTAATTAAATCAACAGCATATATTATTTTTTCAGAGTATTTAGAGGGTAAATCGCCTCTTAAAGCAATAATATTTTTAATTCCATAATTCCAATATTTATATGCAATATCTTTTATTAAAGATTCATTTAATCCTATTGTAGTAAAATGAGCAAATAATTTTACATTAGTTAACGAAAACATTTTTTTTAAAACAGAAAAAGTTTTATCACGCATATTTATACATACACTATTTGTTACTGAAAAAAATTCTGGATGACATTTATTTAATATATTAATTGAATGAAATAATTGATTTTCTAAAAAAATATTCTTGGGAGGAAATACCTCAAAAGAAATTTTAATCTTATTTTTTAAATCAAATGATTCATAATTATATTTTTTTTTTTTATCTTTAAAGATAGTTATCATATCTTCATCCTAATTGTAATTATTAATATTTATGTTATTAAAACTTAAAATATATATCAAATATATATTTAATGTAATACATACATATCTATTAAATATAAATTTTTTTTATTTAAAATAAATATACATTATCAAATTTCTTTAAATATTTATTGATATTTATAAATAAATGAAAAAATAATTTAACTCTTGATTTTATCCTAAAAAAAAATAAATATATAAAATATTATAAACATATAGTTATGAAGTATATCGATTATTTATAAAAATAAAATCATATATATAAAGAAATAATTAATTCTTAAATATATAATTTTTTATATAAAAAATACATTTAATAATTTTAAAAAAATAAAATTTAATAAACATGAATAAAATAGAAAATTTTTTTTATAATCTAAAAATTATTTTTTTTAAATAATTATAACATTTATTAAATTTATAAAATACTTTAAAATATATCTTATATATATTTATTAAAAATAAATATTTATATTATAATAAAATATTTTATATTTATAAAAAATATGTTACAATTAAAAAAATAAAAAAAATATTTATTTTTTTTTTAAAAAAATATTATATAATTAAAGTAATTATTAATTTTTTTTCAATAAAAGATATAATCTTTTATATCTAAAAAAAAATATAATTAAGTTTTTTATAAAAAGTTGTTTAATATTTTTAATTAAAATATTATAATATTATTTTCTAGCCGGCTTAGCTCAGCAGGTAGAGCAACTGACTTGTAATCAGTAGGTCACCAGTTCAATTCCGGTAGCCGGCAAAAATTTAGGTGGGGTTCCCGAGTGGTTAAAGGGAGCAGACTGTAAATCTGACGTCATTGACTTCGAAGGTTCGAATCCTTCCCCCACCAAAAATAAAAGCGGACATCGTATAAAGGACATTACCTCAGCCTTCCAAGCTGATGATGCGGGTTCAATTCCCGCTGACCGCTATAAAAAATTTACATAAAAATAAATGATATCAATAAAGCTGGTATAGCTTAGCTTGGTAGAGCACATTCTTGGTATGAATGAGGTCCCTAGTTCAAATCTAGGTATCAGCAAAAAAAATTTTTATTATAAATACTAAAAAAATCGTTCTATTTAAAAAATAAATATATTTTAATTATTTTCCAAATATTCAATATATTTATTAAATATAGTTATTTTTTTTAATTAAAAAATCAGAAATATTTAATTATTATTTTTTTAAAAAAAAATAATTTATTTATTATAATAATAATATTATAATATTATAAATAATTTTTTAAAAAAACATTTACCTTTTAAAAGAGAACTATAATTATGCATCTTCATAACATATATAAAATATATATGAACCATACAGAAAAAATAAAATGGTTTTGCATAATTACAATAATTTTATCAATAATTTTAAATTATATTTTTTTTCTAAACAAATCATCACAAATATTCAAAATACTATTTTTTAGTACATTATTAATATTATTAATAAATATATTTATTCGTACAATTATAAGTAAAAAAATATTTATTTTTATAAATGAAATAAAATTAGAATTATCAAATATTGTTTGGCCTTCATATAAAGAAACTTCACAAATTACAGGAATTGTTATATTATTAATAATCTTAACATCCGTATTTTTATGGATACTAGATGGAATTATACTACGTGTAATGTCCTGTATACTTGCTCCGAGGTTATAGAAATTGTCTGAAGATAAAAAAAAATGGTATGTTCTTCAATCTTTTTCAGGATTTGAAAATAGAGTGGCACAATCTATATTAAATCATGAAAAAATAAAAAATATGAAAGATATATTCGGGCAAGTAATTGTTCCATCTGAAGAAGTTATAGAAATTCGAAAAGGAAAAAGAAAAAAAAGTGATTATAAATTTTTTCCAGGATATATTTTAATTGAAATGATTATGAACAACTATAGTTGGCATTTAATAAAAAGTTTACCTAAAGTATTAGGTTTTATAGGTAATACTTCTGAAAAACCAACACCTATTAATGATAATGAAATAACAATTATTTTAAAAAAACTAAAAAAAATTGGCGATAAACCTCGACCAAAAAAAATATTTGAACCAGGAGAAAATATCCGTGTTAATGATGGCCCCTTTTCAGATTTTAATGGCATTGTCGAAACCGTTGACTACGAGAAGAACAGGTTAAAAGTATCTGTGTCAATATTTGGACGATCAACACCTGTCGAATTAGATTTCAGACAAGTGGAAAAATATTAAATATCAAGATCCAGTAAAAAAAATTTTTATTTTTATAAAGTTGTTTACTTAATTACAAGAAGAATTATGAATAAAAAAATTACAGCTTATATAAAATTACAAGTACCATCTGGAATGGCTAATCCTAGCCCTCCAGTGGGGCCGGCTTTAGGGCAAAAGGGAGTAAATATTATGGAGTTCTGTAAAAGTTTTAATTTACAAACATCTAAATTAGAAAAAGGTATTCCTACTCCAGTTATTGTAACTGTTTATTCTGATAAATCATTTACTTTTATTATCAAAACACCCCCTGCCTCAATATTATTAAAAAGATGCTTAAATATTAAAAGTGGATCTAAAAAACCTAAACACGATATCATCGGTCATGTTACAAAAAAACAAATCAATCAAATTGCTAAACAAAAAATGGTAGATATGACGGGATCGGATATAAATCAAATAGAAAAAACTATTGAAGGAACTGCTCGTTCTATGGGAATTACAGTAATAAAGGAATAAAAATGCAAAAAAAATCAAAAAAAATGCAATTCAATCAAAAAAAAAAAAAAAATAAAAAAAACTATAAGATAGAAAAAGCAATAAAAATATTAAAAAGCATGAAACACGCTAATTTTATCGAAAGTATAGATGCAGCATTTAACTTAAATATTAATACTAAAAAATCTGAACAAAACATCCGTGGGTCTGTTATATTACCTCACGGAACTGGTAAAAAAATAAAAATAGCAGTCTTCACTACTGGAAAAAATGTAAAGATTGCTCAATCATGTGGCGCTGATTTTGTAGGAATGGAAGATTTAGCAAACATTATAAAAAAACAAAAAATTAAATTTGACTTAATCATTGCTTCACCTGAATCCATGGAATTAGTTGGAAAATTAGGACCAATATTAGGACCGAGAGGTATTATGCCTAATCCAAAATTTGGAACTGTAACAAATAATATAGAAAAATCAATTCAAGATGCACGAAAAGGAAAAATAAACTATAAAAATGATAAAAATGGAATTATACATAGCAATTTTGGAAAAATAAATTTCTCTCATAAACACTTATATGCAAATTTTTTAGCACTATACAATTCTATTAGACAATCTAAACCTACCCAATTAAAAGGAATTTATTATAAAAAAATTAGTATATCTACTACTATGGGTTTAGGAATAAATATTGATCATCTTTCCTTATAAAATCATATTATTAATTAAATTAATTATACGTTCTATAAAATATATTTTTTTAAAAAAATAATCAATGATATATGAATATTTCATACACAATTTAAACGCCTCCTATCCTTAAATTTATAATATAAATTATTTATAATTGTTTATAAACATCATAACAAATAGGATAAAAACAATGGCATTAAATCGAAATAAAAAAAAAGATATAATCAAAAAAATTAATACAATTGCAATAAAAGCATTATCTGTTATTACAGCAAATCCATCAAAAATTGAAGTTAATAAAATCAATATACTACGTAAAAAAGCTAAAAAAATTCATGTAAAAATTTATATAATAAGAAACACTCTACTTAAAAAATCTTTAAAAAAAACCCATTTCTCTAAACTAATTAAAATCCTAAAAGGACCAAATTTAATTGCATTTTCTCTTCAACATCCTGGGAGTGCAAGTAGATTATTTATAAAATTTAATAAAAAAAATATAAATTTCAAAATAAAAAACGCAATTTATGAAAATAAAATACTTGATTTAAAAGAAATCAATGATCTGGCAACACTACCAACATATATAGAATCTATTCTTAAATTTACATTATTATTAAAAGAAATATCACTAGGAAAATTACTACGATTACTTCATCACATTGCTCATAAATCAATATAAAAAATCTAATTTTTTTTACATATATTCTTAACTGATTTGGAGATAATAATTATGTCAATTACTAAAGAAGAAATTTTAAATACTATTTCTGAAATGTCAGTAAAAGAAATTATGCAATTAATTTCTGCAATAGAAAAAAAATTTGATATATCATCAAATATTCCATTAGATGCTAAACCAGATTCTACAACGACAAAAACAGAAAAAAAAGTTTTATTTAATGTAAAGCTCACAGCAATAGGAAGTAATAAAGTCTCAATTATTAAAATAATACGTAGTACTACTGGACTGGGTTTAAAAGAATCAAAAGATCTTGTAGAATCAGCGCCTACGATTATTAAAGAAAATATAACAAAAGAAAATGCAGAAATTTTACAAAAAAATCTAATAGATTCTGGTGCTACAGCGGAAATTACATAAAATCAAATTATTTCCAATTTATACTAATGTATATACACTAATAACTGGTGATGTATCAGTCACCAGTTCTTATAATTACTATAATATAGTATAACTTATTTAATAAAAGTAATACAAATTAAATAAAATCTAAATCAAAAATATTTATTTTTAAATAAAATAAATATTTATATAAAATAATTACATAAAAAATTATTTATAATTATCATAATATACTAAGGAAACAATGGTTTACTCTCATACTGAAAAAAAACGTATTCGAAAAAATTTTGGTAAACAAAAAAAAATTTTAGATATTCCTTATCTATTATCTATTCAAATAAATTCATTTAAAAATTTTATCCAATCTAATCAAAATAATCATGAAGGACTAGAATCTGCGTTTCAATCAATTTTTCCTATTCGCAGTTATAATGGATGCGCTGAGTTACAATATATCTCATATACTTTAGGTAAAAAAACATTTAATGTACAAGAATCACAAATTAGAGGTACAACATATTCAGTTCCCTTGAGAGTAAAATTACAATTAATTGTGTATGAAAAAGATTCAAATAATACTATTGTTAAAAACATTAAAGAACAAGAAGTATATATGGGTGAACTACCATTAATGACAAACAACGGTACATTTATTATAAATGGCACAGAGAGAGTGGTTGTTTCACAATTACACAGAAGTCCAGGTGTATTTTTTGATAGTGATAAAGGGAAATCACATTCATCAGGAAAGATATTATATAATGCAAGAATTATACCTTATAGAGGATCATGGTTAGATTTTGAATTTGATCCTAAAGATTATTTATTTGCGCGAATAGATCGTCGAAGAAAAATTCCAATTACAGTTATATTAAGAGCTCTAAATTTTAGTACAGAAGATATACTTAAAATATTTTTTAAAAATGATACTTTTCATATAGAAAAAAATTCTATTACAATGGATTTAATTCCTAAAAGATTACGTGGAGAAATTATACCGTTTAATATTATTAAAAATAAAAAAATATATTTAAAAAAAGGAAAAAGAATAACAATACAACATATTCATGAATTGGAAAAAGATGGAATTACGTCGATTAGTGTACCAAAAGAGTATATTTATGGAAAAATAATTAGTAAAAATTATATTGACCCTAAAACAGGTGTAATATTTATTAAAGCAAATACAAAATTAATAAAAGAAGATTTTAAAAAAATTAAAAAATTCGGATATAAAAAAATATATGTTTTATTTACAAATGATCTTGATCATGGACCATATATTTCAGATACATTACGAATAGATACTACAAAAAATAAATCTACTGCCTTAATAGAAATATACAGAATGATGAGACCCGGTGAACCACCAACAAAAGAAGCAGCTGAAAATTTATTTAACAATCTTTTTTTTTCTCAAGAAAGATATGATTTATCACCAGTAGGTCGAATGAAATTTAATCGATCTTTAAATCGAAAAGAAAACAATGGATCTAGAACTTTACATAAAGATGATATTATTAGCGTCATAAAAAAATTAATTAATATTCGTAATGGAAAAGGAGAAACAGATGATATCGATCATTTAGGAAATCGTCGTGTACGATCAGTTGGAGAAATGGTAGAAAACCAATTCAGAATTGGATTAATTAGAGTAGAGCGAGCAGTAAGAGAAAGATTATCGTTAAGTGATTTAGATACATTAATGCCTCAAGATATTATTAACGCAAAACCTATATCTTCTGCAATAAAAGAATTTTTTGGATCCAGTCAATTGTCTCAATTTATGGATCAAAATAATCCTTTATCAGAAATTACACATAAACGAAGAATTTCTGCATTAGGAATTGGAGGATTAACAAGGGAAAGGGCTGGTTTTGAAGTAAGGGATGTACACCCTACACATTATGGCAGAGTCTGTCCAGTAGAAACACCAGAAGGGCCTAATATAGGATTGATTAATTCCTTATCAATATATGCAAGAACAAATCAATATGGTTTTTTAGAAACACCATATAGAAAAATTATAAATAATATTGTTACAAATGATATTCAATATTTATCTGCTATTGAAGAAGGAAATTATATTATTGCACAAGCTAATACAAAAATCAATAAAAAAGGTCAGTTTTATGAAAATTTTGTCACGTGTAGATATAAAGGAGAATTTGGTTTATTTGATAAAAAAAAAATACACTATATGGATGTATCAACACAACAAATTGTTTCAGTGGGGGCATCATTAATTCCATTCTTAGAACATAATGATGCTAATAGAGCACTTATGGGTGCTAATATGCAAAGACAAGCAGTTCCTACAATAAAACCAGAAAAACCATTAGTGGGAACAGGAATGGAAAGATCAGTAGCAATTGATTCAGGTGTAACTATTATCGCTAAAAGAAGTGGAACTATACAATATGTTGATGCATCAAAAATTGTTATACATGTAAATGAAGCAAAAATTAATGCATATCAATCAGGTATAGATATATATCACTTAACAAAATATCTTCGATCTAACCAAAATACTTGTATTAATCAAATACCCTGTGTTCATCTAAACGATAAAATTAAAAAAGGCGATGTATTAGCAGACGGGCCATCTACTGACCTGGGGGAATTAGCGTTAGGACAAAATATGCGTGTAGCTTTTATGCCTTGGAATGGATATAACTTTGAAGATTCAATTCTTATTTCAGAAAAAGTCGTAAAAGAAGATCGGTTTACTACTATTCATATCCAAGAACTATTATGTATTTGCCGAGATACAAAATTAGGTTTAGAAGAAATAACTGCTGACATACCTAACGTAGGTGAATCAGCATTATCAAAACTAGATTCTTCAGGCATTGTATATATAGGAGCGGATGTATCTAGTGGAACCGTTCTAGTAGGAAAAGTAACACCCAAAGGAGAAACACAATTAACACCTGAAGAAAAATTATTAAGAGCTATCTTTGGAGAAAAAGCTTCAGATGTTAAAGATTCATCATTACGTGTTCCTAACGGAGTGCATGGAACTGTAATTGATGTCCAAATATTTACTAGAGATGGAGTGAAAAAAGATAAGCGAACATTAGAAATAGAAGAAATGTTATTAAAAAAAGCAGAAAAAGAATTAATGGAAGAATTAAAAATTTTTGAAATCAATATTATCATGCGAATAAAAAAAATATTAATACAATCAGGTATTAAAGAAAATGAAATAAATATTAAATCTTTAGATCATTATTTTAAAAATTATTCTCAAAAATCTGATCATATAACAAAAGAAATAAAAGAATTAGAAAAACAATATAAAAAACTAAAAAATAAATTTACAAAAAAAATAGAAGAAACAAATAAAAAAATAAAAAAAGGTGATGAATTATCTCCTGGGATTTTAAAAATTGTTAAAGTATATTTAGCAGTAAAGAGAAAAATTCAACCAGGCGATAAAATGGCAGGAAGACACGGGAATAAAGGAGTTATATCAAAAATTAATCCAGTTGAAGATATGCCATATGATAAGCAAGGTATTCCAGTAGATATCGTATTAAATCCCTTAGGTGTACCATCACGTATGAATTTAGGTCAAATTCTTGAAACACACTTAGGACTAGCAGCAAAAGGAATTGGAGATATTATAAATAGAATGTTAAAACAACATAAAAAAATATATAAAATTCGTCAATTTTTACAAAAAGCATATAATCTTGGAGAAAATACATATCAAAAAATTAAATTAAATAATTTTTCTGATGAAGAAATATTACAACTGGCAAAAAATTTACGTAATGGAATGCCGATTGCAACACCGGTTTTTGATGGAGTAAATGAAAGAGAAGTTCAAAAACTATTAAAAATGGGTAATTTCTCTACTTCCGGGCAAATGACATTGTTTGATGGACGAACTGGAGAAAAATTTGAAAGAAAAATAACAGTTGGATATATGTATATGTTAAAACTAAATCATTTAGTAGATGATAAAATGCATGCTAGATCTACAGGATCATATAGTTTAATTACTCAACAACCTCTAGGTGGAAAGGCCCAATTTGGAGGACAAAGATTTGGGGAAATGGAAGTATGGGCATTAGAAGCATATGGAGCTTCACATATATTACAAGAAATGTTAACAGTAAAATCAGATGATGTTACCGGTAGAACTAAAATGTACAAAAATATAGTTAGTGGAAACTATAAAATGGAACCAGGAATGCCTGAATCATTTAATGTTTTAATAAAAGAAATACGTTCCCTAGGAATAAACATTGAGTTAAATAGTGATTAAACCACTTATAAAAGAATAAATTATTAAAAAATAAACTTTATCAAGAACCTACTATATTAACCATTCATATATTTATAAGAATAATCCATGAAAGATATATTAAAAATTTTTAAAAAAAATACAAAACATGAAGAATTCGATTCTATTAAAATTTCATTAGCTTCACCTGAAATTATACGATCATGGTCTTTTGGAGAAGTTAAAAAACCAGAAACAATAAACTATCGAACCTTTAAACCAGAACGTGATGGATTATTTTGCGCTCGTATATTTGGACCTATTAAAGATTATGAATGTTTATGTGGCAAGTATAAACGTTTAAAACATAGAGGAGTTGTATGTGAAAAATGCGGCGTTGAAGTTACTCAAAGCAAAGTACGAAGAGAGAGAATGGGTCATATTGAATTAGCTACACCTATAGCTCATATATGGTTTTTAAAATCATTACCTTCACGAATTGGTTTGCTGATTGATATGCCTTTAAGAGACATAGAAAGAGTACTATATTTTGAATCATATGTCATTATAGAACCCGGAATGACCAATTTAGAAAAATATCAAGTATTAACAGAAGATCAATATATAAATGCTATTGATGAATTTGGAGATGAATTTGAAGCTAAAATGGGAGCGGAAGCCATACAAAAACTTTTAATAAAAATGGACTTAAAAAATACATGTATTCTTTTAAAAAAAGAAATATTAAAAATAAATTCAGAAACAAAAAAAAAGAAAATAACAAAAAGAATCAAATTAATTGAATCACTTCTATCTTCTAAAAATAAACCGGAATGGATGATCCTAACTGTACTTCCAATATTACCTCCAGATCTTAGACCACTAGTTCCATTAGACGGGGGTAGATTTGCTACATCAGATTTAAATGATTTATATAGAAGAGTAATTAATAGAAATAACCGATTAAAACGGTTATTAGAACTTTCAGCTCCTGATATTATTGTTAAAAACGAAAAAAGAATGTTACAAGAAGCAATTGATGCATTATTAGATAATGGAAGACGTGGAAGATCAATAACTGGTTCAAATAAACGGCCACTAAAATCTTTAGCGGATATGATTAAAGGAAAGCAAGGTAGATTTAGACAGAATTTGTTAGGAAAAAGAGTAGACTATTCAGGTAGATCTGTAATTACGGTAGGCCCATATTTACATTTAAATCAATGTGGAATACCTAAAAAAATGGCATTAGAACTTTTCAAGCCTTTTATATATGGAAAATTAGAACAAAACAATTTAGCAACTACTATAAAATCTGCAAAAAAAATGGTAGAACAAGAGGAACCTATTGTATGGGATATACTAGATGAAATTATTTGTAAACATCCAATTTTATTAAATAGAGCGCCAACATTACATCGATTAGGGATACAAGCATTCGAACCAATATTAATAGAAGGAAAAGCAATACAATTACATCCTTTAGTATGTGCTGCTTATAACGCTGATTTTGATGGTGATCAGATGGCTATTCATATTCCACTAACAAAATCCGCTCAAATAGAAGCTAAGTCATTAATGATGTCAACAAAAAATATACTTTCACCTGCAAATGGAGAACCTATTATTGTTCCTTCTCAAGATGTAATTTTAGGTATATATTATATGACGAGAAAAAAATATAATGGAAAAGGCGAAAATATGTTATTGTCTTCTTCTAAAGAAGCTGAACGAATGTATGCTTTAGGAGCTGTAGATTTACATTCTATTGTTAATGTTCGTATATACGAATATACAAAAGATAAAAAAAATAATTTCATAGAACAAAAAAAAATAATAAAAACCACTATAGGAAGAGTAATTTTTTGGACAATCATACCACGTGGTTTACCTTTTAATATGATTAATAAAACATTAAAAAAAACAGATATATCTAAAATTCTAAATACTTGTTATAGAATCTTAGGATTAAAAGATACAGTCAATTTAGCTGATCAAATTATGTATATTGGATTTTCATATGCAGCAAAATCTGGTGTATCTGTAGGTATAAATGATATTATCATACCAAAAGAAAAAAACAATATTATTCATGAAGCAGAAAAAGAAGTATCAGAAATATATAAACAATTTCAAACAGGATTAGTTACTGAGAATGAACGATATAATAAAGTAATAGATATTTGGGCGGTAGCAAATGAAAATATTGCTAAAGCTATGATGAAAAATCTATCACATGATATTTTATATGATTGTCATCAAAACAAAGTAACACAAAAATCTTTTAATAACATTTTCATTATGGCTGATTCAGGTGCTAGAGGATCTGCTGCGCAAATAAGACAATTAGCAGGTATGCGAGGTTTAATGGCGAAACCTGATGGATCGATTATAGAAACACCTATAACAGCAAATTTTAGAGAAGGATTGAATGTATTACAATATTTTATTTCTACACATGGTGCAAGAAAAGGATTGGCTGATACCGCATTAAAAACAGCAAATTCAGGTTATTTAACTAGAAGATTAGTGGATGTAGCGCAAGATTTAGTTGTTACAGAAAAAGATTGTAAAACTCGCAAAGGAATATTAATGAGTTCTTTGATCGAAGGAGGGGATGTAAAAGAATCATTAAAAGAAAGAGTATTAGGTCGAATTACTATAGAAAATATTTTCTATATCGATTCTGCTAAAATTATGATTCCATGTAATACATTATTAAATGAATCATTGTGTAATCTATTAGAAAAAAATTCTATTGATACAGTTAAAGTAAGATCAGTAGTACATTGTGAAACAAGTTTCGGAGTATGTGCATATTGTTATGGACGTGATTTAGCCAGAGGAAAACTAGTTAATAAAGGTGAAGCAATAGGAGTAATTGCAGCACAATCTATTGGTGAACCAGGAACACAATTAACTATGCGAACATTCCATATAGGTGGTGCGGCTTCAAAAGTAGCCTCTGAATCTAGTATTAGAATTCGAAAGGACGGGATTATTCATTTAAATCAAGCAAAATCAGTTATTAACTCCAATAAAAAAATTGTCATTATATCAAGAAATGTTGAATTAAAAATGCTAGATAAGTCAGGAAAAACACAGGAAAGTTATAAAATACCCTATGGATCTATTTTAGCTAAAGGAGAAGGAAAAAAAGTTCATGCGGGTGAAATAATTGCTACATGGGATCCTCATACTATTCCAGTTATTACAGAGGTTAGTGGATATATTAAATTTGTTGATATGATTGACGGACAAAGTATTTTTAAACAAAATGACGAATTAACAGGTTTATCTTCTATAGTCATTTTAGATCAATCTGAAAGAAATATACAAGGAAAAGATTTAAAACCTTCACTAAAAATTATAGATAAAAATGGTTTGGATATATTTATACCAGGAACTGAAATGCCAGCTCAATATTTTTTACCAGGAAAATCTATTATACAATTAGATGATGGGATAAAAATATCTTCAGGAGATACATTAGCTAGAGTACCTCAAGAATCCGTAGGAACAAAAGATATTACTGGTGGGTTACCTAGAGTTGCAGATTTATTTGAAGCAAGAAAACCAAAAGAACTAGCCATTTTAGCTGAAATTAATGGAATCGTTTCATTTGGAAAAGAAACAAAAGGAAAAAGAAGATTAATTCTGACTCCTCCAAATGGAAACAATACTTATGAAGAAATGATTCCTAAGTGGAGACAGCTTAATGTTTTTGAAGGAGAAAGAGTAGAAAAAGGAGATATTATTTCAGATGGACCTGAATCACCTCATGATATTTTAAGATTAAGAGGAATACAAGCTGTTACAAATTATATCGTAAATGAAGTACAAGAAGTTTACAGATTACAAGGCGTTAAGATTAATGATAAACATATTGAAGTCATAATTAGACAAATGTTAAGAAAAGCAACAATTGTAAATTCTGGTGATTCTCCATTTTTACAAGGTGAACAAATAGAATATTCACGTATTATGTTAGAAAATAAGAAAATAAATAAAAATAAAAAAAGAATAGCAACATTTTCTCGAGATTTATTAGGAATTACTAAAGCATCATTAGCTACTGAATCCTTTATTTCAGCGGCATCTTTTCAAGAAACTACTCGAGTATTAACAGAATCAGCTGTTGCCGGTAAAAAAGATAAATTACGTGGATTAAAAGAAAATGTTATTGTTGGACGATTAATCCCTGCTGGAACAGGATATAAATATCATAAAAAGAGATTGAAAAATAGAACAAAAAACTCATCTATGAAAAAAAATAATAATACTTCAATTAGCGCAGAAGAAGCTGCTGCAAATTTATCTGAATTATTAAATTCTACAGAAAGTATAAATAATCGAATATAAAATATTTGATCTAATATTACCAATAAATTCATATATTTTTTACAAAAAATTAAAAAATATACTTACAATATTTTAAAATCAAAATTATTAACAATAAGATTTTATAAAATAATAAATATTTAATATTTTTCAACTAACCACCAAATACAATCAATAACTAAGTGATTGTATTCAGTGGAATAAAAAATTCAAATTTATTTTTTTAAAAAATTTTTTCGAATATTTATAGTAGCTTGTATCATATTTTGTAATGCTAATGATGTTTCTATCCAATTACGAGTTTTTAAACCACAGTCAGGATTAACCCATAATCGTTCCGGTGAAATATATTGTAAAGCTTTAATTAATAATTTTTCTATCCATTTTATAGTAGGTATATTTGGAGAATGAATATCATAAACTCCGGGACCAATATCATTCGGATATTTAAATGTTTTAAAAAATTCTAATAATTCCATATCTGACCGAGAAGTTTCAATCGTAATAACGTCAGCATCTAAATCTACAATCGAAGGCATAATATCATTAAATTCACAATAACACATATGAGTATGAATTTGAGTGCTATCTTTAACACCGGATGAACATAGTTTAAACGATTTTACAGACCAAGATAAATAATTAGTCCATTCTTTTTTACGTAATGGTAATCCTTCTCTTAAAGCCGGTTCATCTATTTGAATTATATTAATACCGGAATTCTCTAAATCTAATACTTCATCTCGTAATGCTAAAGCAATTTGATTCGAAATATTTTCTTTAGAAATATCTTCACGGGGAAATGACCAACATAAAATTGTTACTGGTCCCGTTAACATAGCTTTTACTGGTTTTTTTGTTAAAGATTGAGCAAACTTAGACCATTTAACTGTAATTGGAGTAATACGACTAATATCTCCTACAATAATTGGTGGTTTTACACATCGTGAACCATAACTTTGCACCCAACCATACTTAGTAAATACAAAACCCTCTAAATATTCACTAAAGTATTCTACCATATCATTACGTTCAGGTTCACCGTGCACTAATACATCTAAACCTAATTTTTCCTGTTGAATTATATTATTCTTAATATGTATTTTAATTTCTTTTTCATAATCTTTCTGATTAATTACTCTATTCTTGTAATCTAAACGTAGTTTTCGAATTTCTTTAGTTTGAGGAAAAGAACCGATTGTAGTTGTTGGTAAAATTGGTAAATTTAACTCATTTTTCTGAATTTTAGAACGTATAATAAAATTATTTTTTCTTTTAATTTGATCAAAAGAAATTTTTGAAACGCGTTCTTGAACCACTGTATTATTAACAATATTAGAAGATTTATATTCATCAATTGGTTTTATCCAATTATCTAATTCTTGTATATCTAATTTTTTATTTAATGCGCGAGATAAAATAGATAATTCTAAACATTTTTGAACACCAAAAGAAAACCATGATTTTACAAAATCTGTTAAATTATCTTCTATAGATATATCTAAAGGAACATGCAATAAAGAGCAAGAAGAACTAATCCAAAATGTATTTTTTATCTTCATAAAGGATTGTAATTTATGAAACCATTTAAGAATATTTGCTTTCCAAATATTTCTTCCATTAATAACACCTAATGATAATAATAATTTATCATTTAAATTCTTATGTAATTGAGATAAATTATATTTTCCAGCAATTAAATCAATATGTAAACCATTAACAGATAAATTATTAATTATCTCTAAATTATGATGTATATCACCAAAATATGTAGCTAATAAAATTTTTATTTTATTGTTATTTAATACTTTATAGGAATAGTTAAATGCTTTCTTCCAATCTTCAGGAAGATCTAAAACTAGAATAGGTTCATCAATTTGTATCCATTTAATCTTTCTCAAACTTAACTCTAATAATACTTCTTGATAAACAGATAATATTTTTTTTAAAAGATCTAATTTATTAAAATAAATTCCCTTTATTTTACCTAACCATAAGTAAGTCAAAGGGCCTAATAAAACCGGTTTAACTGGATAACCTAATGATAAAGCTTCATCAACTTCTTCAATAATTTGCTTCCAAGAAAAACAAAAATTTTGATCACAAGTAAATTCTGGAACAATATAATGATAATTGGTATTAAACCACTTTGTCATCTCTGAAGCTGAACAATTTTTATCAGTTAATTTAGATCCTCGTGCTATACGAAATAAAGTATCTAAATTTAATTTTTTTTCATTAATACAATGACGCTTGGGTATATTATTAATCATCATACTAATGTTTAAAACATGATCATACCAAGCAAAATCACCGACCGTTACATAATCTAAACCACTTTCAATTTGAATTTTCCAATTTTTTTTTCTAATTTTTCTTCCAACTGCTAGTAATTCATTTAATGTAATTTTCTTAAGCCAATAGTTTTCTTGAGCAATTTTTAATTCACGATGTAAACCAATTCTAGGAAATCCTAGTATATGATTCTTTATTGCCATACATATTTTTTCCTATTCTTATTTTAAAAAATTTTTAATTTATTAAATAATAAATATATTATTAAATATTAATAATTATAAAAATTTTAAATAAAAATAATTTATTTAATTTAAAAATTAAATATTTATATTTTTATAAAAAACAAATAAACATTATATATATAATAATATTATAAATATATGAAATATATGATAAATAAATGTTAAAAAATTAAAAAATATATTTTTATTTATTTAAAACAAATAAATACATAAATATATAAAAAAATTTTTGAATATTAAAAAAAATTTATTATACATGATTTATAAAAATTTAAACAAGTATAAAATGAATAAAATTAAGTATTTTCTTTAAATAATATCATATATTGATTTATAAAAATAAATTATTTATTTTTATATATAAAAGTATCTTTTTAATATAAGTTATTAATAAAATTAAAATTTTTTATATATCGTGAAAATTATTTATAATTACTACATATTAACATCTGTATTAAAATATTATTATTTAATAATTAAAACATAAATTGTTAAAAAAATTTAATAAAAACATATTCTTATAAATATTTATATTTTTTTAAAACAATTACGCTTCAATAGCAATTTTTAATTTTTTCATTGCATTTTTTTCTAATTGTCTCACTCGTTCAGCTGAAATACCATAATCTTGAGCAATTGCTTGTAATGTAATTTTAGTATTATTATGATCTAACCAACGTCGTTTAATAATTTGTTGACTTCTTTCATCTAAAACTAATAAAGCATTACTCAACTTATTAGTAGCATGAGATGCCCAATTTTCTCTTTCTACTTTCACTGCAAAATTGGATTTTTTATCTTCTAAATAAAAAGAAGAACGTAAATTATTTATCGAATAATCCGTGTAAGAATCTTTTGGTGTAATATCAAAAGTAATATCTTGAGCTGACATTCGTGCTTCCATTTCTTTAACTTCCTGTTTGCTAACTCCTAACTCACGAGCAACAATTTCTATTTCTTTATGATTAAACCAACCTAGTCTTTTTTTTGATTTTCTTAAATTAAAAAATAATTTTCGTTGAGCTTTTGTTGTTGCAACTTTTACTATTCTCCAATTTTTTAAAACATATTCATGAATTTCAGATTTTATCCAATGTACAGCAAAAGATACTAACCTAACATTAATATCAGGATTAAATCGCCTAATAGCTTTCATTAATCCAATATTTCCTTCTTGAATTAAATCCGCTTGTGATAAACCATATCCCGAATAATTTTTTGCAACATGAACAACAAATCGTAAATTTGATAAAATTAATAATTTTGCTGATTTTATATCACCATAAAAAAATAACTTTTTTGCTAATAACTTTTCTTTTTCTGAAGACAATATAGAAAAAGAATTTGCCATACGAATATAAGCATCTAAACTACCAACATTAAAAAAACTAATTGTATTAGTTTGATTTTTTATTTTTTTCATTTTATCCTAAAAATAGAACACATAATACATATAGTAATATGTCAATTAAGAATAACATATGTACATAAATATATACTGTTTAATAAATATTAAGAAAACTATCAATAAATTTTTTTTTATTAAATATTTTAAAATCTGTTATTTTTTCTCCAGTACAAATATAATAAACTGGAATCATTAAATCGTGAAAAATAGAAAAAATAACACCACCTTTTGCCGTTCCATCTAATTTAGTTATAATAGCTCCAGTAATGTTTAAATTAGCAGAAAAAATTTTAGCTTGCTGCACTGAATTTTGACCGATTCCAGCATCTAAAACTAAAAATATTTCATAAAATGAGGTTAAATAAAATTTTTTAATTACTCGATTAATTTTTTGTAATTCTTGAATTAAATGATTTTTATTATGTAAACGACCAGCAGTATCAATAATTAAAATATCTATTTTTTTTTTTATGGCTTCTTGAATTGAATCAAATACAACAGAAGCGGGATCAGAACCTAGCGATTTACAAACAACTGAAATATTATGTATTTTACCTAATTCTACTAATTGATCAATTGCAGCTGATCTAAAAGTATCTGCGGCAGATAAAATAACAGATTTTCCTAATTTTTGATAATACTTAGCTAATTTTACAATAGTAGTTGTTTTTCCTACACCATTAATACCGATAACTAAAATAACAAATGGCATATTGGGGTGAATACATCGATCTGTTTTTTGAGTTATTTTTAACATTTTTAATAACTGTTTTTTAAATATTTTTATAGCTATAGCCGATTCTGTAATATTTTTTTTTTTAATCGCTCTTTTAAACATCAATAAAATTTTTTCTGTGGAATTAATTCCAAAATCAGATAATAATAATAAATTTTCTAATTCTATAAAAATACGTTTATCTAATTTGTTTTCAGAAAAAATATTTTTTATACCACACGTAAAAAAATCTTTTGCCGTCTGTAAAGAATTCTTAAAAAAAGAAAAAAATTGATTCTTTGATGTAACTTTATTAGAATTAATTAAACAATTTTTATCTTGATATGTAGATGTAATTGATATCTTTTTTTTAGAAAAAACATTTAACTTGGAAAAAAAACTTTTTTTTTATTACACATAAAAACCTCAATATTTTTTTTATTAATATAAAAAATAAAATTTCATTATCATAACTATGATACTAAAAATAAATATGAAAAAAAAAAAACAAAAAAAAATTCGTATCACTGGTGGATTATTTAAAGGACGAATAATACATTCTCTTCATCATACAAATATACGTCCTACTAGAAACTGTATTAAACAGGTAATTTTTAATTGGTTACAAAAAGACATTAAAAATTCAATTTGTTTAGACTGTTTTGCTGGAAGTGGTAGTTTAAGTATAGAATCAATATCACGATCCGCTAAATCAGTTACAGCATTAGAAAAAAACTATATTTTAGTAAAAAAAATAAAAGAAACATTAAAAAAATTTTTAATTAATAATATATCTATTTTGCATGTAAAAACACAAAAATGGTTAAAAAAAAAAGGTGATCCGTACGATATTATTTACTTAGATCCACCATTTAATAATAAATATTTATTAAATCAGGCTATAATGTATTTAGAGAAATATAGCTGGACAAAAAAATATTCCATAATATATATTGAACATACAGATAATAATATATACATACCTAGTAATTGGAAATTAATGAAAAAAAAAAAAATTGGAATAGTATTATTATCATTATTTTATAAAAAAAATAATTTTTAAAAAAAATAAATATCTATAAAAAATATTTAAATAATTTTATATTTAATGACTACCAAATGAAAGATAAAATATACACTAACAATAATATTTAAAATACAATATAATATTATTATATATAATAAAATCTATTTTTACATAAACTACAACAAATTACAATATACAATATATATTTTTATTATTAATTTTAATATAAAAAATAATACAAATAAATATATAAAACTTTCTTAATTTCACTATTGTATGTATTTTTACCTATAAAAATCAATTTAAAAGAAAAAATAATATAAATGAAAAACCTTTTAACAAAATTAAAAAAAATAATGCCTAAATATATACAACCAAAATTTTATAATGATAAAGAACTTTTAATTTGGAACCAAGAACAAGGAAAAAAATACTCTCAATCGATTATTCGTAAAAATAGAGCAATGAAAATACAAAGAATATTAGGTAGATCCGGGATAAAAGAATTATATATGCACTGTTCATTTGAAAATTACCATATCAACCATGAAGGCCATAAAAAAGTACTCTTTGCCACTCGTAAATATGCTAAAAATTTTCAAAATAATATTGCCAATTTTATTTTTTCTGGTCGACCTGGGACAGGAAAAAATCACTTAGCTGCTGCAATAGGGAATTACTTAATTTTAAATGGAAATAGTGTACTAATTATTACTATTGCAGATCTTATGTCACATTTAAAAGGAACATTTAATAAATCTTCTATAGAAATGACAGAAGAAAAATTATTACATAATTTATGTATGGTAGATTTATTAATGATTGATGAAATTGGAATGCAAACAGAATCACGATATGAAAAAATAATTATTAATCAAATTATAGATAGACGTTCATCATCTAAAAAATCTACAGGAATGTTATCCAATTTAAATTATACAAATATGAATAATTTATTAGGAGAAAGAGTAATGGATAGAATGAGATTAGGAAATAGTTTATGGTTAACATTTGATTGGGATAGTTATCGTAAAAATATTAATGGAAATGAACGATAATATTTTTTTTAAAAAAAATATTAATTATTTGACTATACGAGATATATATTTTCCAATACGAGTATCAATTCGTATTAAATCACCTTTTTTAATAAATAAAGGTACACGCACAGTAACTCCTGTTTCCAACTTAACTAATTTCGTTGATAGATTAATTGTATCACCTTGTATTGCTATATCTGTATCTTTAACTTTTAAATTAATAAAATTATCTATATATACAGCAATAGGAGAATTATTCCATAAAGTAATTTTACAAATAGAAATATTAGTTAACCATTTCTCAGAACCAAATAAAAACTTTTTTAAAACATGAATGTGTTCAAAATTTTTTTTATTCATAAATACCCATATATATCCTGTATTATATAAATATAAAGAATCAATTTCTATAACATCAGTAGAATAAAAAACATCAGTTGCTTTAAATGTTTGATTGAGTATCTTATTAGTTAATAATTCTTTTAATTTAATTCTAACAAATGCTTGCCCTTTTCCAGGTTTAATAAATTCACTATATTGAACTTCATATGGTTTATTTTTTATTAAAATTTTTAATCCAGATTTTAAAGAATTACCACTATATGCTGTCATAATATATATCTCAAAATATATAAATAATCAATAAAATAAAATACCCCTTGTTCCCACAACAAGAGTACCTGAGAACAAGAAGATCATTAAAATTTGTAATACTAAATAATTTTTATTTTCTTTATAAAAGGATAACAAAAAATTTCATAAAAAAAACAATTACATCATTCCGCCCATACCACCACCCATACCACTTCCTGGAGGCGTACTTAAATCAGATGAAGATTTTTCATCTTTAGGTAAATCAGTTACCATGCATTCTGTTGTAATCATTAAACCAGCTACAGAAGCTGCGTACTGTAATGCAGAACGAGTGACTTTAGTAGGATCTAATATACCAAAAGATATCATATCTCCATATTCATCAGTAGCTGCATTATAACCATAATTACCACGTCCATCTTTTACATTATTAGTTACAACAGATGGTTCTTCACCAGAATTTGCGACAATCTGACGTAAAGGAGCTTCCATAGCACGTAAAGCAACACGTATTCCCACATTTTGATCTTCATTCTGACCATTAATACGAGAAATTTTTTCTGCTACTCGAACTAAAGCAACACCTCCACCAGGTACTACACCTTCTTCTACTGCAGCTCTAGTTGCATGTAAAGCATCTTCAACACGAGCTTTCTTCTCTTTCATTTCCACTTCTGTTGCTGCTCCAACTTTTAATACAGCAACACCGCCAGAAAGTTTTGCTAAACGTTCATTTAATTTTTCTTTGTCATAATCAGAAGTTGCTTCATTTATTTCTTGTCTGATTTGATTAATACGACTTTTAATGGCATTTTTATTACCATTACCATCAATAATTGTAGTTGCATCTTTACTAATTACTACGCGTTTTGCTTGTCCTAAATCTTCTAAAGAAGATTTTTCTATTTCCATAGCTAATTCTTCTGATATTACAGAACCGCCAGTCAGAATAGAAATATCCTGTAACATTTCTTTTCGACGGTCACCGAAACCAGGAGCTTTAACAGCAGAAACCTTAACAATTCCTCTCATAGAGTTAACTACAAGAGTTGCTAAAGCTTCACCTTCTAAATCCTCTGAAATAATTAATAAAGGTTTACTAGATTTAGCAACAGCTTCTAATATTGGTAGAAGTTCACGAATATTAGAAATTTTTTTATCCGCCATTAAAATATAAGGATTATCTAATTCTACTAAACCTGTTTCAGGTTGATTAATAAAATATGGAGATAAATAACCACGATCAAATTGCATACCTTTTACTACTTCTAATTCATTTTGTAATCCTGTACCTTCTTCTACAGTAATTACACCATCATTGCCCACTTTTTCCATAGCTTCTGCTATTAAACTACCAACTTTTTCGTCTGCATTTGCAGAAATAGTACCAACTTGAGTAATAGCTTTAGAATCAGCGCATGGAACAGACAATTTTTTTAACTCATCAACAGCACTAATAACTGCTTTATCAATTCCTCTTTTTAAATCCATAGGATTCATACCTGCAGCTACAGCTTTTAAACCTTCATTTACTATTGATTGAGCTAATAACGTTGCTGTTGTTGTTCCATCACCAGCTGCATCATTAGCTTTGGATGCAACCTCTTTTACCATCTGTGCGCCCATGTTTTCAAATTTATCTTCTAATTCAATTTCTCGAGCTACAGAAACACCATCTTTAGTAATACTTGGTGGACCAAAAGATTTATCTAAAACAACATTTCTTCCTTTAGGTCCAAGCGTTACTTTTACAGCATCAGCTAAAACATTAACTCCTCGAAGCATTTTAATTCGAGCTTCATTACCGAATTTTACATCTTTTGCCGCCATTATGAAATGTCTCCTTAAAATTTTAAATTGAAAGTCAATATAATAATATTATTTATCTATAATTGCTAAAATATCACTCTCTGTAAGAATTAACACTTCTTCATTATCAATAGTTTCAGTTTTTGCTCCATAACCTTCATTAAAAATTACAATATCACCAACTTTTACATCTAATTTCTTAATATTACCGTTATCTAACATACGGCCTTTACCCACAGATAAAACTATCCCACGAGTAGATTTTCCAGCTGCAGAACCAGTTAAAACAATACCACCTGCTGATTTTGATTCTGCTTCATTGCGTTTAATAATCACTCTATCATGCAATGGACGAAGCTTCATATTTATAGATCCCCTTTAATCAATTTAATATTATATATTTTTAAAAAATAAATAATATTTATAATAATGAACTCTTATATTTTAAGAATATATGGACCTTAACAAAGAATTTCAAGGGGTATTTAAATTTTTATTTAATTTTTTAAATATTAAAATTTTTTAAAAATAAAAATATATACTCAAAAAAATAAAAAATTTATATAAAAAAAATAAAAAAAATTTTATTTAATAAAAATATTGACAAAACTAGTATTTTCATGTTTAATATTTTTTAAATGCCCGGATAGCTCAGTCGGTAGAGCAGGGGACTGAAAATCCCCGTGTCGGTGGTTCAATTCCGCCTCCGGGCATATTTATCAAAAAAAATAATATTTATTTATCGATATAATTATTTTATTTTCCAATACAAAATTCAGAAAATATTTTATTTAACAAATCATTATTACTGAAATTTCCAGTAATTTTTAATAAACAATCTATAGATAAACGTATATTATCTGATAATAATTCAATATATTTATTTTTCAACCAATATTTTTTTCCATTAATTAAATATTTCAATGCCTTTTCTAATTCTGATAAATGCCTACGTCTCGCCAAAAAAACACCTTCAACATTATTTAATGAACTAGATATTTCATTAATTCTATTTTTTAAAAAATCCAATCCAATTTTATATTTAATTGATAAATAAATACATTTAAATTTTTTATCAATAAATTTTAAACATGGTCTTTGATTAACAAGATCTATTTTATTAAAAATAAAAGTAATATTTTGATTCAATTTTAATTGATTAATATTTTTATTAATCAATTTGTCATTAAACAAGTGATTGTTTGTAACATCTAGCACTAAAAATATATGATCACAAGTATGCAGTTTTTTTTTTGCTAATTTAATTCCAATTTGCTCAATAATATCTTTACTTTTATGTAACCCTGCAGTATCCATTAATTCACAAGATATGCCATTTATCCAGATATCTTTACAAATTATATCACGAGTTGTACCTGGAATATTAGTAACAATTGAAGATTGTTCATTAGATAAATAATTAAATAAACTAGATTTACCTACATTAGGAGCTCCTGAAATAACAATTTTAATACCTTTTTTTAAAATATTACCTTGATATGAAATATCAATTAAATTTTGAATTAACTTAATCACTGCAATTAAATTTATTTTTATATTTTTAAATAAATCTAATTCATTTATTTCATCCGGAAAATTAACAACCGCTTCAATTCTAGAATATAATAATTTTAATTGTTCTATAATATATAGTATTTTTTTAGAAAAATAACCAGATAAAGAACATGAGGCTGCTTTAATAGCAAGCTCAGATTGAGCGTTAATTAAATCACATACTGCTTCAGATTGAACTAAATCTATTTTTTTATTTAAAAAAGCTCTTTCTGAAAATTCCCCAGGTCTCGCCATACGAACATTATTAAATGATAATATATTTTTTATTAATATATCTAATAAAAACGGATTTCCATGACCATGAAATTCTAATACATCTTCTCCAGTAAAAGATCTGGGAGCATGAAAAAATAAAGCAATTCCTTTATCAAGAATATTACCATTAATATCAAAAAAAGATACATAATGTGCAAATCGTTCTGTCATTGAAATTTTCAGAAATTTTTTTATTATTTTTATAACAGAAGATCCGGATACTCGTATAACTCCAATACTAGATCGACCAAAAGCAGTAGCAGGGGCTACAATAGTTTCATGAAACATCATATTTTATTTTAATTCCGTATATAAAAAAATAATTTTATTAAATAAAATTATTTTTTTATTATCTAACTAATATTATAAATTTTCATCAATAAAATTCATACGTATAAACCACTGTTGAAAAAAAGTAATAAAATTATTAGTAATATAGTGTAAAATTAAACCCGAAGGAAACCATAAAAAGAAAACAGAACTCAATACTGGAATAAAATAAAAAAAATTTTTTTGTTGCATTAAATTTTTGTAATCAAAGTTATCAAGTTGAGTAAGTAAAATACTAAATCCCATCAAAAACGGCAATATATAATATGGATCATAACTAGATAAATCATGAATCCATAAAAAAAAAGATGAACATTGTAATTCAATTGAAGATCTTAATACATAATAAAAAGCAAAAAATATGGGAGTTTGTATAATAAAAGGAAAAAAATTACTCAAAAAATTAATTTTATTTAATTTATATAAAGATAAAATTTTTTCATTTTGTTTCTTAGAATCATCATGATACTTTTTTTTTATTTTATTTATTTTTACATTTAAATATTTCATTTTTAACATAGATATATATTGTAGTCTTGTTACAGGATATATCATTATTCTTATTAAACATGTTGTTACAATAATTGTAATACCCCAATTATGAAATATACTATAAAAAAAAACTAGTAATTTGAATAAAGGAAAAACAATTATATCTAATAAACTACAATCAGCAGTTAATCCTAAATATTGAGCAATATAAGATAATGTATTATCTACTTTAGATCTCACCCCAAAATGAGAAGATACCTGATAAAAAGAATTAGATTTAATACCATTCTCTAAAGAACAACAAGGAGTAAAACGTTCATTAAAATAATAAAAATATATTATATATCTTTTAACAAAATTAGGAATACAATGTTTTAAAAAATATTTTTTCAACCTTTCTATCCAGACCCGAATATTATGTATGATTGTCTTTTTTTCTGATTTTAATTTATATAATATGGGTTTTATTTTATATATAAGTTGTTTTTTTTTTGAAAAAAAACCAGTATTATCTTTTTTTAAAAAACCCTCAAGAATGCAACAAATAAATTTTTTTTTATTCTGAAATAAAAAAAATGGAGAAAAACTATCTACATGACTTTTATAAGTCAATAAATTTGTATATTCAATATGACTACCTAATAAATTAATATCCGTAGAAATCATATCATTTTGTATATTAATTAATTGATTTTTGTGATCATTAAAAATTTTATTAGAAAATTGAATTATTGTATTATCTACCTTGAAACTATTTGGATTTATAAAACAATATGTATTCCAAAAATTTAATAAAAAAAAAGGAAAAAAAATACAAGATATGAAAAAAAAAATACGTTTAAAATATATCATAAAAATTTCTCATTATTAAATATTAAAAAATAATATATAACATATCTATTATATACAAGAATTCATGGTATAATCTACTTATACTAGTAAAGAAAAAAAATAAATTATTAATTTTTATATATCCATAATTTTTGTAAAAAATAAAAAATACTTTTATTGCTCAATAAATGTATATTTTTCTTTACAATAACAATAAAATCCATTAATAATAAATTATTTTGAACTAAACGAAAGCTTTCTTTAATAAGCCGCTTAATTCTATTACGATCATGTGCATATGAAACATTTTTTTTGGAAATTGAAATACCTAATCTCGGAAAGTGAACATGATTTAAACATATAAACATAACAAATCTTTTAGTATAAATTCTCTTTTTTTGAATATAAACATTTTGAAATTGAATATTAGATAATAAACGCAATTTCTTTTTAAAAGATAATTGAAACATATTTTTATGTTTTTATAAAAAATTCTAAACACATAAAACTGAACGTAATTTAGAACGTCGACGTGATAAAATATCTCGACCACCTTTAGAAGACATTCGAGCGCGAAAACCATGAGTACGATTACGTTTAATAACAGATGGTTGGAAAGTACGTTTCATATAAATATTTCCTTGATAAAAAATAATAAAATATACAGATAACAGCTAATAAAATATCAGTTATATATTTTATAATCAATTATTAATTTTTTAAAATAATAAAATAATTTTTATTAAACCCGTTTGAATAAACATATTTTAAATATTGAAATATAATATCTTTGTATTTTCAAATAGAATATTATAATTCATAATTTTTAAAAAATATATTTTATTTTCAATGAAAAATATAAATTTAATTATTTTTTTATTTCTGATATTTAAATAATTTAATATTTTTTAGCAATCAATTATATAATATTTTCAATTTTAAAAAATAATTTCAATCCTTAGAATTACAATATTTACTAATACAATTTCATATATAAATAGTAATTTTACAAACTGTAATAAAAAAACAATATAATAAATTTATATACTCCTAATAATTCTATATATAAAAGAGTATAAAAATAGTATATAAATAATTTTAAAAAATTGCTATATATATTTTATAATACAAAACCTCTATTTATTATGGTACATTTATTAAATAAAAAACCAAATATATCATCATATCATCAAAATATATATAAAAAAAAAGAAAAAAAAAAAAATCAAAAATAAAATTATTTAATTATACTGGAATTAATCAACAATATCAATTTCATAATTTTTTTAAAGGTAAATCAAATCAATTAGCTCATTATGCATCGTATAAATTTATAAATAATTTAAAAAATTTTTATAATCTATTATTTTTATATGGTAACACAGGTCTAGGAAAAACACATTTACTTCATGCTATTGGTAATAAAATTTTAATAGAAAATAATCATAAAAAAGTAATCTATGTACATTCAGAAAATTTTATTCAAAATATGATAAATTCATTAAAAAATAATTCAATTGAAAAATTTAAAAATTATTATCGTTCTATTGATGTATTATTAATAGACGATATTCATTTTTTTTCTAATAAAAAAAGATCTCAAGAAGAATTATTTAATATAATAAATACTTTATTTGAAAAACAAAAAAAAATTGTAATGACAGCAAATTGTTATCCAAGTTATATTAATGGAATAAATGAATGTCTAAAATCTAGATTTAAATGGGGTTTAACTATATCACTAAATCCGCCTGAATTAAATACTAGAATCAATATTCTAGTATATAAAGCTCTTAAAAATAAAATTAATCTAACATATAAAGTAGCAAAATTTATTGCAAAAAAATTACATTCTAATGTACGAGAACTTGAAGGTGTTTTAAAAGAAATACATATTACTTCTTTATTTCATAAACAAAAAATAACAATTGATTTAGCTAAAAAAACTTTAAATAAATTAATGAAATATAAAAAAAAAAATATAGATATATCATCAATTCAGAAAACTGTTTCTGAATACTTTAATATCACAATATCAGATATGATTTCAAAAAAAAGATCACGATCGATTGTTCAATCTAGACAGGTTGCAATGATGTTAATAAAAAAACTAACTAATTATAGTTTTTCAGATATAGGAATTGCATTTGGAAAAAAAGATCATACTACCGTACTACATGCTTGCAAAAAAATTAACCAATTTAAAAAAACAAAAAATCAAATTTACTATGATTTTTTATATTTATTTAATCAACTAAATTCATAAAAAATGGAATTCAAAATAAAAAAAGATGATTTTTTAAATTCATTTAAAAAAAATAATAGAATTATTACAAAAAATCCGATATTTCCAATACTAGAAAATATAATTATAAAAGTTAATCAAAATACATTACAATTAACTAGTTCTAATTTAGAAATAGAAATAAATACATATATAGACAAAAAATACTTTCTTTTTTATAAAGAAGGTTGTATTACAATTTCCGGTAAAAAAATATTAAATATTTGTCGAAACATATCAAAGAATAAAGAATTACATTTTCAATTAATTAATAAAAAAATGCATATTAAAATATCTAGTAGTTTATTTACACTAAATGTAATTTCACATATAAATTTTCCAATATTTCAAAATATAACACATTTAAGAAAATTTTTTATCCCGCAAAAAATATTAAAAAATATGATTGAATTAACACATTTTTCAATAGCACGTAACGATATTAGAGCTTCTTTGAATGGAATATTATTAGAATATAAAGATAACTGTTTATATGGAGTCACAACAGATGGACATAGGTTATCTATGTATAAAATTTCTTTAAATTTAAATACATCTATATTTTCTATAATTATAAACAGAAAAAGTATACTAGAATTATCTAGAATATTATTCTCAGATTTAGATTTAATACAAGTTAAAATTAGTAATCATAATATATCTTTTAAAATAAATGAAATATTGTTAATAACAAAATTAATAAATAGTGATTTTCCAAACTATAGCGATATTGTCTTAAAAAAATATCAATATTGTATATCAATATCAAAAAATAAATTAAAAGAATCATTATTAAAAACATCTATTTTATGCAATACCACTTTTAAAGGTGTTTGTTTAAATTTTTCAAAAAATTTACTAAAAATAACATCAAGTAATCAAGAAAATGAAAAATCTTATGATTCATTTTCTATTTATTATATATATGAAAATATCTCATTTTCTATAAACGTTTTTTATTTACTTGATGTTATTAATGCGATAAATAATAATAAAATTATTATTTCATTTAATAATCCAATTTCAAGTATTCAAATTCAATCTAATTTACAAACAGAAATAACATATATTATTATGCCTTTAAAATTATAACAATATCTGTTATACCAAATAATATTTTTAGATTCTTATAAAAATTTTTATAAAAAATATTATTTATATTTTAATAAAAAATTTTCAAAAAAATTAATTATCTATATAAAAATATAAAATAAAAAAAAATATTACCTCAAAATAGGATATGATATGTCAAATTTATATACCTCATCCAATATTAAAATATTAAAAGGATTAGACGCAGTTCGAAAAAGACCAGGTATGTATATTGGAGATACCGATGATGGTACAGGATTACATCATATGGTATTTGAAGTAGTAGACAATTCAATAGATGAAGCTTTAGCGGGATATTGCGATTTAATTAATATTGTTATATACAAAGATAATTCTGTATCAATAAGAGATAATGGAAGAGGAATACCAGTTGATATTCATCCAGAAGTAGGGGTTTCTGCGGCAGAAGTAATTATGACCGTTTTACATGCTGGAGGAAAATTTGATGAAAATTCATATAAAGTATCAGGCGGGTTACATGGAGTAGGTATATCCGTAGTAAATGCTTTATCAGAAAAACTAAAATTATATATCTATCGTGATAAAAAAAAATATCAACAAATATATTTTAATGGAAATCCTCAAAAACCTTTATTAAAAATAGGAAAAACAAAAAAAAGAGGAACAAAAATTCGGTTTTGGCCAAATAAAAAAATTTTTACTAATCAAAATATTTTTCAATGCGATATTTTACAAAAAAGACTACAAGAATTATCTTTTTTAAATTCTAGTTTATTGATAAAATTAAAAGATTTAAGAAATAAAAAAAAATTTAAATATTTTCATAAAGGAGGAATTAAATCTTTTATAAAAGATATGAATCGAAATAGAAAACCTATTCATAATAAAATTTTTATATTTAAAAAACAAAAAAAAAATATTGAAGTAAATATTGCTATGCAATGGAATTCAACATTTCAAGAAAAAATACTTTGTTTTACTAATAATATACCACAACAAGATGGTGGAAGTCATTTATCGGGATTACGAGCATCATTAACAAGAACATTAAATTATTTTTCTGATCGAGAAAGAGCAAATAAAAAAAATAAAATTACAATTACTGGTGATGATACTCGGGAAGGTTTAACTGCATTAATTTCAATTAAAATGTTTAATCCCAAATTTTCTTCACAAACAAAAGAAAAATTAGTATCTTCAGAAGTAAAATCTGTTGTTGAAACACTGTTAAACGAACATTTAATGGATTTTTTATTAGAAAATCCAAGAGATTCAAAAATTATTATTACTAAAATAATGCAATCTGCAAGATCTAGAGAAGCAGCAAAAAAAGCAAGAGAGATTACAAGAAAAAAAGGAGCATTAGAAAATACAAATCTTCCTGGAAAATTATCTGATTGTCAAGAAAAAGACCCTTTATTTTCAGAAATATATTTAGTAGAAGGTGATTCAGCTGGTGGATCTGCAAAACAAGGAAGAAATAGAAAAAATCAAGCAATATTACCGCTTAAAGGTAAAATACTAAATATAGAAAAAGCACGAATTGAAAAAATAATAAATTCACCAGAATTAATTACATTAATTACAGCTTTAGGTTGTGGTTTCGGGAAAGAAGAATATAATCCTAAAAAATTAAGATATCATTATGTTATCATAATGACTGATGCTGACGTAGATGGATTACACATTAGAACATTATTATTGACATTTTTTTTTCGACAAATGCCAGAAATTATAGAACAAGGACATATATATATTGCTCAACCACCATTATATAAAATACAAAAAGGAAAAAAAGAAAAATATCTCACAGATACAAAATCATTATATACATATCAATATCAATTAATCAAAAAAAACAGTTATATACATTATAAAATAAAAAACAAAAAAAAAAATAATCAAAAAAAATTTACTAAAATTTTAAATGAATATAAAAAAATTAATAAAATGTTTCTTTTAATAAATAAAAAAATTCCATTATTTATTTACAAAATGATGATTTATATCATTCCGCTAAAAAATCTAAAAAACAAAAAAAAAGTAAAAATCTGGATAAAAGATTTAATACAAAATCTACAAAAACAAAAATATCTAAAGAAAAAAAATATATACTCTTATTATATAAAAAATAATAATAATTGTTATGAGCCTATATTAAACATTAGCAACAAAAATAATTTTAATTCATATCACTTAAAAAATAATTTTTTTTTAACAAAAAAATATAAAAAAATTCTTAATTTCATTAAAAAAATTAATTATATGATTTTAAATCATGCTTACATTCAATTTAATAAAACAGAATTTAAATTCAATAATTTAGACAAGATAATTAATCTTTTAATTAAAGAAACAAGAAAATTTATTACTATACAAAGATATAAAGGATTAGGAGAAATGAATCCTGAACAATTATGGACAACAACAATGAACCCAGAAACAAGAAAAATGTTACAAGTAACTATGAACGATGCAAGCGCAGCAAATGAAATGTTCAGTACATTAATGGGGGATTCTGTAAAACCTAGAAGGAAATTTATTAAAAAAAATGCTTTATATGCAAAAAATATCGATATTTAAACTTTTTAAAAAATATAAAAATATCCGTTTTTTCTTTATATAAACATTAATTTCGGCAGGAAATATATCTCATTACCCTGCCAAAATATATTAATAATTTTTTAAAATTACAAAAAAATTAATTAATACTTCATTTTTTTTAAAAAAATTAATAATATAGAAATTGCTACAGGTGTAATTCCTGAAATACGAGACGCTTGTCCTATAGAATTAGGGCGATATTTATTTAATTTATTTATTACTTCATTTGATAAACCTATAACATTATTATAATCACTAATTAATACTAAACTAGTATTTTCATTGCGCATACATTTTTTTACTTCGTCTTCCTGACGTTGAATATATCCATAATATTTACTTTTTGTTTCAATTTCTTCTATAACTGAGTGGTCTGTTAAAACAAAATTATTAGGTATATAATTATTTAAAAAATCCATCAAAATATCATATGTAATATCTGGTCTCCGTAAAAAATCAAAAGCAGTACAATTTTTTTTTAAACTAATATTAATATTCTTATTTTTAAAAAAATAATTTACGGATTTAGATTTTATAATAATATTTTTTAAACGATGATATTCATTTTGGATAACATATTTTTTTTTAGAAAAAATTTTCCATTGTTTTTTACAAATTAAACCAAAATTATAAGCAATTTCTGTTAAACGTTCATCAGCATTATTTTCTCTCAATAACAACCTATATTCAGCTCTTGAAGTAAACATACGATATGGTTCAGCAGTACCTTTATTACATAAATCATCTATTAAAACACCTATATATGCTTGATTTCGTTTTGGGAACCAACATTCTTTACCTTGAACAAGTAATGCAGCATTAATCCCTGCAATTAAACCCTGGGCTGCAGCTTCTTCATATCCTGTAGTTCCATTGATCTGTCCAGCTAAAAAAAAATTTTTAATAATCTTGGATTCTAGTGTCATATTTAAATCTCTAGGATCAAAATAATCATATTCAACTGCATATCCCGGGTAAATAATAGATGCTTGTTCTAATCCTTTAATTGAATAAATCATTTTTTTTTGAACAGAAAAAGGTAAACTAGTTGAAATTCCATTAGGATAAATTACATTATTATTTATACCTTCAGGCTCTAAAAATATTTGATGACGATGTTTATCTGGAAATCGAACTATTTTATCTTCAATAGAAGGGCAATATCGTGGACCTATACCCGTAATAACTCCACTATATAATGGACTACTACTTAAGTTATTTTTAATAATTTCATGTGTATTTAAATTTGTATATGTTATATAACATGGCACTTGATTTGGGTGTTGTGAAGTACAACCTAAAAAAGAAAAAACAGGAGTTGGTGTATCACCAAATTGTTTTTCTAAAATATCAAGATTAATAGTTTTTAAACTTAATCTAGGTGGAGTTCCAGTTTTTAAACGTCCTATTCGAAAAGGAAAATTTTTTAAATTCTTCGCTAATATCGATGAAGCAGGATCATTGCGTCGACCTCCGGATGAAATATCTGAACCTACATACATTTTTCCATTTAAAAATGTTCCTGTAGTTAATATTACAACAAAACTTTTAAAATAATCACCATCACAAGTTAAAACCCCGTATACTTGATTATTTTTAATAACTAAATTTGATACTTCTTTTTCAAGAATAATCAAATTATTCTGATTTTTTAAAAAATATTGCATTTTTTTTTGATATAAAATTCTATCAGCCTGTGCTCGCGTAGATCGTACAGCGGGCCCTTTTTTAGAATTTAATATCTTAAATTGAATACCAGAATAATCAATTACTCTAGCCATTAAACCACCCATAGCATCAATTTCTTTTACTAATTGACTTTTACCTAAACCCCCAATTGCTGGATTACAAGATAAAGCACCAATCGTATTAATATTTTGTGTCAACAATAAAGTGTTTTGACCCATTCTCGATGAAGCAGACGCTGCTTCTGTACCAGCATGTCCAGCTCCAACTACAATAATATCAAATTTTTTACAAAAAACCATTTCTTTTTTTCCTATTAAACTATTTTTTTTATATTTATATATTTATATATATATTTATATATTTA